>CAYQPF010000027.1:0-40212 GCA_964419225.1 uncultured Candidatus Cloacimonadota bacterium
GTGTTTTGTACCGTAGAGACAGGGCATGCCCTGTCTCTACAACGATTCCCCTTTCCCTGCCTACTGCCTACTGCCCACTATTTTGGTACAGATTTTGCATTAGTATAAAACTGATGTTGTTAAATAATTATGGAGGATAAAATGAAAAGACTTACTTTTACGATGATTTTAACATGTTTGGCCGGTCTGATCTTCTCGCAGCAAGCTTTGTTGTGGAACGAATCCAAAGCTGTCAGGCAAGGTACTAACATTGAGTGGAACAGAGCTGCGACCAATTTTGGCAATAATGTTGTCTATACCTGGTCAGACATCAAATCGGGCAGCAGAGATGTATATGCCCAAATGGTTGATCCCAATGGTAACTGCCCCTGGGGAAATTCTCCCATAGTAATTGACAACAAAGCTGACAACCAGCAAGACCCGGTTGTTGTCACTACCAGTGATAATTGTTTGATCTTTGCCTGGGTGGATTATTCGCAAAATTCGGCCGGTGAAATCTACGCCCAAAAAGTTAATGCCAGTGGAGAATTGTTCTGGCCAACAGGCGGAGTCGTTTTATGTAATTCCCTTTATTGGGAAAATACTATAATGGCTGTTCCTGATTTAACAGGGGGTGCATTTGTGGTTTGGAACGACAAACGTAATCCCAGCAGAGATATTTATGGACAGCATTTAAACAGCAACGGCACTTTGGCCTGGCAGGTTAATGGAATTCAGTTCGGTGATTCCATAGGTGAAGAATTTCTAAATTCTTTTATGGAAGACGGACAGGGCAATGCTGTTTTAGCCTATAAATATAAAAATCCCTCCAATAATTTCGAAGATTTGAAGGTTTTAAAAGTCAGACCTGAAGGTACATTTGCCTGGGGTCCAACGTTCTTATGTGATGCTGCAAATGATCAGAATGGTGTCACAATGGCTCCGGATGGTAATGGCGGGTTCTATTTTACCTGGGAAGATAAAAGAAATGATACTGATGCCGATATTTATGCTCAACATCTTGACACTAATGGGAATCCCACCTGGGCTAACGATCTGGTGATCTATAGCGGTCAATATATTCAAAAAGCTCCCAGGATAATAGCTGCAAGTAATAATACCGCGATCATAGTCTGGGAAGATTACCGGCTTGATCCAGACCACAGTACTTCTGATTTGCTTGCCCAGAAGATAAACCTGCAGGGAGAAAAACTTTGGGCTACTGATGGAGTTATTGTATGTCAGGAAAACCTCTGGCAACAATCCACAAGCTTGGTTTCAGATGAAAACGGCGGATGCATCGTAGTTTGGGATGATAGCAGAACAGGTGATAATTCTACAATGGATGTTTATGCCCAACATATTAGTTCCAATGGAACAATGACTTGGGAAGTCAATGGAAAGGCCATTTGCAACTTACAGGGTACTCAGAATTCATCAATTATCAGAAAGAATGCTGACAAAATATTTGTAACCTGGGCAGACCAAAGGGACGGTTCTGTAGGAATCTATAATCAAATAATGGATGTAAACGGACAATTTTCCTTACCACAAAATGGCAAACAAGTATTTTGGGGCATTGGCGGTAATGCCTGTGACTTACATGCAGTAAAATCAGGCACTGATGTCTTTGCTGTATGGGAAGACACCCGCACTGCATATTTCGGATATCAGATCTTCATGCAGAAGTTTAACAGCGAGGGAGATACCCTGTTTGCGGCTAATGGTATTCCTATTACATCAGCAAGCGGTAATGATCAAATTAATCTCGAGATTATTTCTGATGGAGAAGGCGGTTTTATTGCAAGTTGGATGGAAAATCCTAACGGATCATATAAAGTATTTGCTCAGAGAATTGACAGTAATGGTAATCGCTTGTGGGGCGAACATGGCCTTAATTTAGCTGCCAGTGCAGTTGCTTTTGAACATATTCCACCCAAAATTCAAAAAATTGGTGCTGATTATAATATTGTCTGGACCGATTACAGAACTGATTACATCAACAAAATCTATGAACAAAAGATCACAAATGGACAAATCCAGTGGGATTCCAATGGGAAACTTATTTGTTCGAATGGAAATGATGTCTATCTCCGAGATTTTCAGGCCGATTATCTGGTTTGGGAACAATTTAACTGGTCGGAAGGAACTGGTTTTGATATCCATGTTTTAAAAATTACTCCTGAAGGTAACCCGGCATCAGGTTGGCCTGTAAACGGTCTTCAGATCACTAACGCACCTGAATATCAATACAACCCGCAAGCACTGATCATTCCTCAAGGTCTGCTGGTTGTATATCAAGATACCAGAAATCTTAATAATAAAGATCTCTATGCTCAATTAGTGACTCCTCAGGGTCAAATAGTTTTACAGGAGAATGGATATCCATTGGTTACCCTTCCCAATGATCAACAGGATGCTCAGATCTACTGGGACGGAAATCTTAAAATTGCATGGTCTGATTACAGAAATGGCCTAAATAATGAGATAGCTATGAACAAATGGAGTCTGCAGGGCAATACTCTGGTTCCTGAATGGGGTAATACTGGCATTTTAATCACTCAACGCGAAACAACACAACAGAATCCTGTTATCGCGAAATTTGACAATAAAATGCTCGTTTGCTGGGAAGATGTCTTCCTGGTTGATGAATCATACAGTGATTCTGACATTAAAGCTAAAGTTGTTGATGAGCAGGGTGTTATTTATGATGGCGGATATCCGGAAGGTTTGATAGTCAGCAATGATCCCAAGAAGCAGTATGTTCCCATAATTTCTGCCATAGATGATCAAAGAGCATATATCCTTTGGACTGACGGCAGATCAAGCTGTGAGGAAGATATACTCAATGTTTATATCCAGGGAGTTAATGTTCCCTTGCATAATACTGATGTTGAACAGACAAATAAAAATACTTTGAGTGCATTCAATTATCCTAATCCATTCAATCCCTCAACAACTATTGAGTTCAATGTTCCTGCAACTCAAAAAGTGACTCTCGATATTTATAATATCAAAGGGCAAAAGGTCACATCTTTGTGGAATCGGGTAACAGAAAAAGGTGTACATCGGGTAAACTGGAATGGGAAAGACAGCAACAACAAGAATGTCAGTTCCGGTATGTATTTATACAAACTCTCCTGTGGAAAGGGATCACTCACCCGGAAAGTGATATTGATGAAGTGATGTGTGACGAGTAACGAGTAACGAGTGAAGTGTGACAAGTGACGGGTGACAAGTGACGAGTGACAAGTAACAAGTAACTTGTAACAGGTGACTGGAATATTTAAGGTGCAAGAAATTGCACCTTTTTTTTCAGGAGCATAGACGGAAAGAAAGGGAAGAATTGCCAATTTCTTTTCCCTGGGCTGACGTGGGAGTCAGCCCCTACAAATACCTGTCAGCCTTTAATCCGGTGCAATTGTGTGATTCTGAAGGATGTGTTTTGTACCGCAGAGACAGGGCATGCCCTGTCTCTACGATGATTCCCCTGCCTACTGCTCACTGCCGACTAATCTTCACTCCCCTCTCTTTGCAAGAGAGGGACCGGGGGTGAGTTATTCTGCTATTCACCATTCACAATTATATTCCAACCCTATCCTAAATCCTTTCCCTTAAAAAGGGCAAGGACTTGCGTTGAACCAGTCTGAAGGCTGGTTCTACAAAGCTTGTAGCATGCGGAACGGTTTGGAACCGTTCCCAATTTCTCCACTTGGGAGATGACGCAGCTTGCGTCATTATTATAAAGAGCCTGGCAGGCTCTTCTCCCAAGGGAAGTTTCTCTTTCACACCCTTCCCATAATCAAAGGGAAGGGTCGGGGATGGGTTGTCTGACTGCTTCAACACACACCAGGAATAAAATTCCACTCCCTGGGCTGACGTGGGAGTCAGCCCCTACAAATACCTGTCAGCCTTTAATCCGGTGCAATTGTGTGATTCTGAAGGATGTGTTTTGTACCGTAGAGACAGGGCATGCCCTGTCTCTACAACGATTCCCCTTTCCCTGCCTACTGCCTACTGCCCACTATTTTGGTACAGATTTTGCATTAGTATAAAACTGATGTTGTTAAATAATTATGGAGGATAAAATGAAAAGACTTACTTTTACGATGATTTTGACATGTTTGGCTAGTCTGATCTTCGCCCAGCAAGCTTTGTTGTGGAACGAATCCAAGGCTGTCAGACAAGGTGCTAACATTGAATGGAACAGAGCTGTGACCAATTTTGGCAATAATGTTGTCTATACCTGGTCTGACACAAAAAAGGGTACCAGAGATGTATATGCTCAAATGGTTGATCCCAATGGAAACTATCCCTGGGGAAATTCTCCTCTTGTAATTGACAACAAAACTGACAATCAGGAAGAACCTGTTGTTGTCACTACCAGTGATAATTGTTTGATCTTTGCCTGGGTTGATTATGCTCAGGATCGGAGAGGTGATGTCTTTGCTCAAAAAGTTAATGCCAATGGAGAATTGTTATGGCAAACCGGCGGCATTGCTGTATGTACTTCTCCGGTTACTCAGAGTTCACTTAACATCGTTCCTGATGCAAATGGCGGTGCGTATGTAGTTTGGAATGATTATCGTAACTCCGTTTATGAACTATATGGTCAACATGTAACGGCTAATGGCTCTTTCCTATGGCAGGTTAATGGAATCCGACTTAGTGATCCCGAGGACTATATAAGTGAACATCCCATCTCTGAAGATGGCTTGGGTAATGCAGTTATAGCCTATGCTTATACTGATTCTACTACCAATGATGCAACAATTAAGGTAATGAAAGTCCGACCTGACGGCACCTTCGCCTGGGGACCGATGATATTGTGTGATGCTGTGAATAGTCAATCGAATCTTAAAATGGCTTCTGATGGACTTGGGGGCTTTTATTTTACTTGGGAAGATAAAAGAAATGATAATTATGCCGACATTTACGCTCAGCATATAGATACTAATGGAACCCTGACTTGGCCTAATGATCTTGCGATCTATAGCGGTCCATATGTTCAAACCAACCCCGGAATAGTCGCTACTACAGGCAATACAGCTGTCATTGTTTGGGAAGATTACAGACTTGATCCGGGCTTCAGTGCTTCCGACTTAATTGCTCAAAAAATTAATCTGCAGGGACAAAAACTTTGGGCGAATGACGGTGTTATTGTAACCCAGGAAAACTTCTTCCAAAAAAATCCCAGCTTGACTTCAGACGATAACGGCGGATGTTTCGTTGTTTGGGATGATGCCAGATCTGGTGAAAACACTTTAATGGATATCTATGCTCAACATATTAATTCTAATGGCACTATGAGTTGGGAAACCAATGGCAAAGCTATTTCCAGCTCACAGGGTCCACAGTATTTGTCTGTTATCCAAAAGAATTCTAACAAACTTTATGTTACCTGGGCTGACAATCGCGATGGATCAGTTGGCCTATACAATCAAATTTTAGATACAAACGGCCAGACTTATTTACCTCAAAATGGTAAAAAAATATTTTGGGGTATAAGTGGAAATGCTTATGACCTAGAAGCAATAAAATCAGGCACAGAGGTCTTTGCGGTATCGCAGGATACCCGGGCTGCAAATTTCGGATATCAAATCTATATGCAGAAGTTCAACAGTGAAGGAGATACATTGTTTGCAACGAATGGTATTCCCATAACAACAGCTAACGGAATAGATCAATGCATGCTCACAACAATATCTGATGGAGAAGGTGGTTTTATAGCAAGTTGGATGGAAAATCATAACGACTTGTATAAATTGTTTGCTCAGAGAATTGACAGTAACGGAAATCGCTTGTGGGGTGAACATGGTATTAATTTGGCTTTAAGTGCTAATGCTTTTGAGCAAATTCCTCCACAGATATCTAAAATAGGCTCAGACTTTTATTTCTACTGGGATGATTTAAGAAATGATTTCACCAATAAAATTTTCGGACAAAAAGTCACTAATGGTCAAGTTCAATGGGATCCCAATGGTAAATCAATCATAGCCAATGATCAAGACAACTTTCTGAAGTCTGTAGCTGAGGATTATATCGTTTGGGAAAAATATAATTGGATGGAAGGAACTGGTTTTGAAATTTATGTTTTAAAAATTACTCCTGAAGGTAACCCTGCAACAGGTTGGCCGGTAAACGGTCTGCAGATTACAAATGCTCCCGATGACCAAATAATCCCTCAGGTTTTAATCATTCCCCAAGGTCTGCTGATTAGCTTTGAGGACCACAGAAATGCCAGTAGAGACATTTATGCTCAATTGGTAACACCTCAGGGGCAAATGGTTTTTCAGGAGAATGGTTATCCACTTGTCACCCTCCCGTATGATCAACAAGATGCTCAGATCTACTGGGATGGAAACCTCAAAATGGTATGGTCTGATTACAGAAATGGTCTTAATGATGAGATAGCTATGAACAAATGGAGCCTTCAGGGCAATACTCTGGTTCCTGAATGGGGTAACACAGGTATATTAATCACTCAACAAAATTCATCTCAATACAAACCCTCTATGGAGAAATTTGACAATAAAATGCTCCTTTGCTGGGAAGATTGGTCATCCAGTACAGAATTCATCAGCGACTCTGACCTCAAAGCCAAGGTTGTTGATGATCAGGGTGTCATTTACGGTGCAGGTTATCCGGATGGTTTGACAGTCAGTAATGATCTAAAGCAACAGAGTGATCCTCTCATTTCTGCCATTGACGATCAAAGAGCTTATATCCTTTGGACTGACGGCAGATCAAGATGTGGTGAAATAGTTCGCAATGCCTATATCCAGGGTGTCAATGTTCCCTTGCATAATACTGATGTTGAACAGACAAATAAAAATACTTTGAGTGCATTCAATTATCCTAATCCATTCAATCCCTCAACAACTATTGAGTTCAATGTTCCTGCAACTCAAAAAGTGACTCTCGATATTTATAATATCAAAGGGCAAAAGGTCACATCTTTGTGGAATCGGGTAACAGAAAAAGGTGTACATCGGGTAAACTGGAATGGGAAAGACAGCAACAACAAGAATGTCAGTTCCGGTATGTATTTATACAAACTCTCCTGTGGAAAGGGATCACTCACCCGGAAAGTGATATTGATGAAGTGATGTGTGACGAGTAACGAGTGACGGGTGACGAGTGACCAATGTCGTTGACTTAAGAAGAAATAAAGAAAAATTGTATTTAACCACCCCGTCAGCAAGCTGCCACCCCTCCGAAATGGAGGGGAATTAGCGGAAGAGAAAGCTTAAGTCAACGACATTGGGCAGTAGGCAGTGGGCAGCTGAGAAAGTCAGACTGATAAATGCCCGAACATATAATGATAAAAAGGTGCAAGAAATTGCACCTTTTTTTTAAGAACACAGATGAACAAGGACTAACACAAGACTATCACGGACGGGATAAGAGAGCTGAAACTAATAGATAGTGCAGGAAATAGAAAAGTTATAACAAGTCAGGAAAAAAGTACTTTACAGAATATATTACAGAATTTAACTAACCAAAAGTTACAGGAGATTGCTTCTATGTTAGAGAGATTTCCCGGGAATCCTATAATCACACGCAGTGATATAATCTCAGAATCACACGAATTGTGTGATGTTTCTTCTGTATTTAATCCAGGTGCTATTCAGTATGAAGGTCAACATCTTTTATTACTCAGAGTGCAAAACAGAGGCAGAAGAACATACTTTCTTAAAGCTGTTGGATTACCTGGAGAAAGTTTCAGGGTTGATGCCAACCCCATACATTTCAAAGGAATTGAAAATATAACTGAAGCGATCTATCACATTTATGATCCCAGAATTACCCAAATAGAGGATAACTACTATATTCAATTTGCCATGGATATGAAGCAGGGCTGCCGTTTAGGTTTGGCAGTTACCCAGGATTTCATAGAATATGATTTTCTTGGTATGACCAGTGGCACGGATGTACGTAATGGTGTTTTATTTCCGGGAAAGTTCAATGGGGAATATTTACGTTTATGTCGTCCCAACAAAGTACAATTGAAAGGTGGACCCCTATCCGGCAGTACAATTGTCCTGGAGATATCATCTGATTTACTTAATTGGGAATTTAGCAGAATCGTTGCAGATGGAAATCCGCATTATTGGGATGAATTGATCGGTTCAGGTCCTCCCCCTGTTAAAACCAGACAAGGTTGGCTGCATGTTTATCATGGAGTGGCAACCCATTTTGCCGGAGTTAATATTTATCAGGCTGGTATTATGCTACTGGATTTATATGATCCGGGGCAGGTTCTGGGTAGAGGAAGTCAAAATATACTGGAGCCTCGGGAATTATATGAACTGGTTGGTCAGGTTCCCAATGTTGTATTCCCCAGTGGGATAATTGTAGATAAATATGATTCGGAAGGTTTTGCGTTCTGCGACAGCAAGGTTTATCTTTATTATGGAGCTGCAGATACCAGCGTATGCCTGGCAACAGCCACAATTAAGGATTTAATTGATCAATGTTATATATAGAGGTACAAATGAAAAGAGCATTTAAGATCTTACTTTTTCTCGCCTGCAGTATTGTTTTTTTAGAAGCAGTAGAAGCAAAATTCCCTGTCCCTAAAATCGAATTTAATCCGAAAAGTATGATATGTCCATTTACCGAACAGAAAATCAATGTTGATGGAGCTGATTCTGAGGCTGTATGGGATAAAGCTCCCTGGTCAGATACCTTTGTGGATATTGAAGGTGCAGCCAAACCTCTTCCCTATCTGGATACTAAAGTAAAAATGCTCTGGGATAACGAGTATCTTTATATCTTTGCTGATATGGAAGAATTACATCTGACAGCCAAGCTTACTCAGCGGGATGATATAATTTTCAGAGATAATGATTTTGAGATCTTTATCGATCCCGATGGTGATACACATAATTACTATGAACTGGAAATCAATGCTCTCAATACTGTCTGGGATTTACTGCTGTTGAATCCTTACCGGGATAATGGTCAACTTGCCTATGATTCTTGGGATATTCAGGGATTGAAGACTGCTGTGAAACTGAATGGGACACTGAATGATCCAAATGATATTGATGAAGGCTGGAGTGTGGAAATTGCAATTCCCTGGAAAGTACTGGAAGAAGGAACTACCAAGAAATGTCCACCCAGATCGGGTGATGTTTGGAGAATGAACTTTTCCCGGGTGCAATGGGACTTTGATATCCAAGAAGGCTCATATGTGAAGAAAGATTCTCCAGAACATAACTGGGTATGGTCACCCCAGGGCTTGATAGCAATGCACTACCCCGAGATGTGGGGTTTTGTACACTTTACCAAACGAGTTAATGTCTCATCTGTAGATTTGTCAATTTCAGACGCAGATAAAAACAAATGGATCTTAAGGCAATTCTATTATGCACAGAAAGAATATTGGGAGATCAATCATAAATTCGCCATGAAAATTGATGAATTGATCAAACTTTTTCCTAATCTGAAACCTTATAAAGGATTGGTTCTTCTGCAATCTACAGAGAGCTTATATGAATTCATTTATAAACCTGATAATGTTGTTTATCATCTTACTCAGGACGGTCTGATCTGGGAGACAGAAAACTAATGAAACGGCCTGTTCTGTGGCTATGCTTATTCCTTTTTGCCATGGTTAATCTGTATTCAGCAGATAAGCTAATTTTAAAAGTTTTTGAACTGCCGGATCCCAAGAAAACAGATGCCTTTACTAAAGCTGATCAGGCGGTTATCGATGCTTTTCAGAAGAAATATCCTTATATTGAATTAAGATCTTTTACAGGACTGAAAATTGAAAATCTGGATTTGGATGCAGCACCTTTAATGGCAATTGCAGGAGGTGTCTCTCCTGATATTATTTATGTGAATTTCAGACAGTCCGCCACA
Organism: uncultured Candidatus Cloacimonadota bacterium; assembly: GCA_964419225.1. GTDB lineage: Bacteria > Cloacimonadota > Cloacimonadia > Cloacimonadales > CAYQPF01 > CAYQPF01. The sequence continues at coordinate 9,853 of CAYQPF010000027.1, forward strand.
TACATTGAAAAGAAATTCCTCTATCCTATGGATGAATTTGTTAATAAGATCACTCCTGAAGAAATGTCTTTGAGAGTTACCAAACCTGTAATGCCTGTGATCTATCGCAGTCGGGAAGGAAGTAAAGAACAACATTACTGGATGCTGCCTTATGAAACTTTGGTGCGGGTACTCTTATACAGGAAAGATCTGTTTTTGAGAAACGGACTCGATCCTGCTAAACCACCCAGAAACTGGCAGGAATTGCTGGAATATGCTAAGATCATCTCCAATCCCCAGAAGAATACGTACGGAATAGTTCTGGCATCAGGCCCACAAGCTGCCTATGACTGGATCACTTATATCTGGAGTGCAGGTGGAGAAGCGGTCAAACAAGATCTGAAAACGGGTGACTGGTATGGTGCTTTTGATTCTCCTGAAGCAGTGAAGGCCATGAATTTCTATTTAAAACTGATCGCTACGCCCTGGACAGACAGTAAAGGTAATCAGCAGTATGGTTACAGTGTCCGGGAAGGTGACTGGGGTAATAAGTGGTTGGAAGGCAGAATCGGAATGCGTCTGGATTATATGAATGAGCAAAGTCTGGGTAGAGAGCTTGATCCCAATTTATATGGTATCGCACCTGTACCGTTGGGTCCGACCGGGATCAGAGGTTCAGAACTTAACTGCCGGATGATGGGTATTTTCAGCGGAGCAGGTGAGATCAATAACGGTGGTCTGGGTAAGCGTGATCCAAAGCTTGTCAAAGATGCTGCCTTCAAATATATCTGGTTCTACGACAGCGAAGAAGCACGTAAGATCAGGATGCAGGTAATGATTGAGAATGGCTACGGCAAGATGTTGAATCCCATCCTTTTAAAGAGATATGGTTTTGAAGATTATTTAAAGTTTTCACCTCCCGGCTGGTTACAGACTTTTGAAGAAGCTCTTTCCAATGGTAAGCCTGAACCCTACGGCCGGAATACTCAGAAAATTTATGAATATATGTCCTTCCCCTTGAACAGTTTAACCAAACTTGTCGAACAAGGAAAACTCAAAACAGATACTAAAGAAGGCAATACAATGATTGCCTCGACTCTGAAGAAAGCTGTAGCCAATACGAATGAGCAAATGCTGGGTAAAATCTCCAGCTCTGAAAGATATAAACGCAACCGACTTGCAGCTGCAGTAGGTATTCTTATCTTTGCTTTGTTCTTACTCAGTATTTATAAGATCCTCAGAATTTTTAGTTTGAGACAAAAAGAACAGCGTGAACCTATCATGCATAATAAGATTTATCCGTATCTGATCATATTACCTGCCTTATTGTCTATCGTGATCTGGAAATATTTACCCTTATTATTGGGTTCAATGATGGCATTTCAGAATTATAATTTAGTGGGACCTTCTGACTGGATTGGTTTCCAGAATTTCGCAGATGTTTTATTTGATCCTGCCTGGTGGTCAGCTTTGGGCAAAACAGTTTATTACATGGCTTTATCGTTGACTCTCGGATTCTTTCCGCCTGTTTTATTAGCCATTCTTTTACAGGAAGTATCGCGTGGAAAGCTGTTATATAGATTGATCTATTACTTACCGGCAGTAGTCAGCGGAGTAATTGTAATATATTTATGGAAATTGTTCTATGCTCCATCGGATGCAGGAGTATTCAACCAGATCCTTTTATCTGTAGGTTTACCCAAGCTTAAATGGTTGGATGAGCCGTCACTGGCGATGATTTTGATTGTTCTACCGTCGATCTGGGCAGGAGTAGGGCCTGGATGCTTGATCTATCTGGCAGCACTGAAAAGTATCCCGGATGATCTGTATGAAGCGGCCGATCTTGACGGAGCCGGATTCAAGCAGAAGATCAGGCATATTGTTCTCCCCTATCTCAAGGCATTATTGATCATCCAGTTTATTGCAGCGTTCATAGCATCAGCCCAACAGAGTGGATTAATCCTGATCATGACCTTTGGAGGGCCCAACAATGCTACCAAGGTCGCAGACCTTTTGATCTTTGAGAAAGCATATTTATATCTTAATTTCGGTCTGGCAACCGCGATGGCCTGGATGCTGGGAATTATTATGATGGGCTTTACGATAATCCAGATCAAGAAGATTACGAATATGGAATTTAAATCGAGCGGACAATGATCAGTGGGCAGTGTGCAGTAGGCAGGGGGCAGTGAAGAAATAATTGAGAATTGAAAGTTGAGAGTTAAATGAATAGAATTTTCGAGAGTTATAGCCACTGATTATCACTGACATACACTGATCTAAAACATACGTAATAAATTAATTGGGAATATTCGATATTGTTGGTTAAAAAATGCAATTCTAAGTATTTAAAAAAATTCAGAAATAATATTGACAAACTTGATAGTTTTTTTTATATATAGACATATTCCAAATTGGAGGATTTATGAAAAATAAAATATTTTGTCTATGCTTGGCATTATGCTTCTGTTACGGGATCTATGCTCAGGTCATTTGGGATGAGCCTGTAAAACTTGCAGAATGTAAGGGTATTTCTTGGAGTCAAAGCTCTGTTGTTATTTTTGATAAAGTATATCATGTTTGGGCTGAGTCTGATGAAATAGAAACAAGCATTTACATACAAATAAACTCCAGTAGTGGAGATTCTCTGCAGCGTATCAATTTTAATTCAGGCACAGATAACGAGATTTCTCAAATCTATCCTTATGTTATTGCTACTACTGATAACTGTCTTATAATTAACTGGATAGAAGTTTCAAGCACTGGCCATTTCAAATATAAGGCCCAAAAGTTAAATGTAAATGGAGCAGCTTTATGGAATGAGAATGGGATAACTCTTTCAGAAGGTGATAATATTTCAAATCAGTTTAATTACAGTGGAGAACCTCTGATGTCAGATGCTGAAGGTGGTGCTTACATCATTTGTAATAATTTGAATCCATTTACAATAATCCGAGTTAATGGTAATGGGAGTATTATCTGGCAAGAGCAAATACAAGGGATCCCTTATTGTTCGTATAAACTCACTCCGGCATATCCTAACGGGATAAGTGTATTTTTCAAATATTTACAAAACGATGAAGGCTATATCTCAGTTAACAGGTTTTCCAATGCAGGTGAATCAACATATTCCGGGTTGATAAAAATCCCACAGGCAAACACTTATGATGAGTTTGACTTTCATGCCTATCCTGATAATTCCTTCTTATTATATGCCTATTATTCTGCCTACTCTCCGCAAAAATTCTCATCGCAGTGTGATTCCCTTTGGTCAAATTCAGAACTCAAGAATAATAAAATTGTCTTCATTAATGATAATGATTTTTTTGGTATTGAAAACACTACAGAAGGAATCATCTTCACGAAATACAACGAACTTGGCAATGAGCTTTCAAGCTTTGTAACAATATACAATTCCTATTACTTAAACGCAAGTATCAATCCCAATAACGATTTAGTAATTTTTTATTATGTATGGACGAATATCTTAGAAACTAAAATACAAATTCTGAAATCAGATAATTCATTTCAATTCGAGGAGGGAATTGATTTGTCTTTGTACACAGGGATATATTCCAAGATTTTATTTACATCCGAAAAAATAATATTAACATTTAAGGATTATTCACTCAAGCAATGTTTAGTTGACTATACAGGCACTAATATCAGAACAACAGTAATGTCTTTGTCAGGACCATATTTTTCTCCCTTAGATGAACTGAATAATCAAAGATACCATTTCTTTCCATCTGAAGATAATCTTAGTCTGATTCTCGAAGATCACTATATAGTGATGTATATGATAGATTCTTCCGGGCAAAAATTAATGCCCTTAACCGGTAAACAAATCCTGCCACAATCCCCTTATAATTCTTCTGGAATTGTACTGGCGAAAACTCCTCAAAATACATATGTAGTATGCTTGAAGGATTATTCACATACTTATTCTACTTTGAATCTGTCTGAAACAGGAGATATAAATTTTGATTATAACACGGATGTTTGTTTTACCAATTTTTTCAACAGAACCAATGATATTTTGGCTCTCTCCGCTCCAAGTGACAATTATAGACCTGATAAAATCCGAAAATTAACTTCAGATAACACTTTTTCTGATCCTGTAGATATCCCAAATACAGGGATGTTAGACTCTTATGATTTACAGTTTCCTTTAATTTTTGAACGATATTGGGAGCATGATACTTCTTCTCACTACCTTCAGCTTTTATCGGAGGATCTGGTTTTCAGTTCTCCTATAGAATTTATGCACACACGATTTTCCCATGGAATAAAGACACAAAGCATATCAGCAGGTTTATTTCTCAGTGGAAGTAGTTCTTATGAGTTCCAAAATGTTCTGTACTTTCAGTTAATTAGAAACACAGATAATTCTCTACTGCTCCCATTAGATAAATGCCTCATGAAGAGTTCACTTAAACTTAAGGATTACACTGTTATCGCTTTTGAGAATAATAATATTTATTCTTTATACTTAGACACAAATGAAGGTGCAAGTTCTCTAAAATTGCAAAAATATACTATCAGTGATAATAGTTTCGAACCCCAATATGGTGTTAAGGGATTAACATTAGCTGATGATGTGTGTAATTACACTGCTGAAAAAATCGGTAATTATATTGCTATATCTTATGTTATCAATGGTAATTACCCACCTAATTTGCTTCAATTTATGTGTCTTAACAATGAAACTAATTCTTTAAGTACAAGTATGTTACTTGGTGATAGTTCTACCCAAAAACCACAAATTTGCCCGATTAATGAAAACAATGCTTATGTTGTTTGGAACAATTATGTTAATTACCCACATACAAATTGTAATAGTCTTCTTGTACAAAAATTAAATCTTAGTCAGATGACTGGTGCCACGATTCCTCCTAGTCCACTAATTCTTTTCCAAAATTACCCCAATCCCTTCAATCCTGAAACAAATATTTCCTTTGCTCTTCCGCAGGCCGGTATGGTAAAACTAGAAATATACAATATCAAAGGGCAAAAAGTCACAACACTTGCAGACCAATATCTGGAATCAGGTCAGCATAATTTGAAGTGGAATGGCACTAATTCAAATCATAACAATGTCTCCTGCGGTGTATATTTCTATAAACTAACCACACAGACCAAATCTATTACAAAAAAGATGCTACTATTAAAATGAGGACTAGCGTCCAGCACCATTAGCATGGAGCATATTTTGTTGGTATCATCTTTGAGGGTTGTGACTATCAGACCTGTAATCATATGATACAAACTAAAATGAGAGATAACATCCGCATATGGTTCATATCTCATATTCCAGGTGTTGATACTCTCAGATCTGAAGTCATATGATTCGAAAGCTTATGTTCGAGATTTAATCCGAACTGTGCAGTAGAGGTTTTTTGTCTTGACATGTAAAACAATCCTTCATAATAGCTGTAGATTCAAATTAGAGTATAGGTGAACTATGGCAATAATAGGTAAAGTTGGAAAGAATTCCACGAAGATGAAAATCTTGAGTTTCAGTATTCATTTGGTACTTATTCTGGGTGCGATAACGATGATCTATCCTTTTTTGATCATGGTGAGTTCCTCATTCAAGAGTCATGTGGATGAGAGCAGTATGAGCCTGATTCCGGAGTTTTTGTATAAAGATGAAGTATTGTTTAAGAAATATATGGAAGTCCGCTTTAATGAAGAATCGAGTTTATTAGCTGCCCAGTTTAAAAATAAGTATCTTTCATTCGGAGAAATCGAACTACCCAAAGAAATAAATCAGCCATTTATAACAGATTGGAATCAGTTCCTGCAAGAAAATCAAAAACTTTATGGTTCTTATGACTGCTATCTGGGAGAGAGTTACGGTCGTAAGATCTATGGAAGACACGAAAGAATACTTCGAAAGCAGTTAATCGCCGAAAGTGGTAAGGATCTGGATAAGATTGGACTTAAATACAATTGCAGTATAAAGAGTTGGGATGAGTTGAAGATAGAGGAAAAAGAAATAACCAACCGAAATTATGCAGTGGGTAATAATCCTCTTTATGATCGTTTTGTTGTTTATCGTAACAGTTTACCTGCCTGGCAGAAAGTTTTTGTCTCACTGGATGGTGACTTTATCAGAAATGAACTGGTTCAAACTTACGGAGAAAACATTTCCAAGATGAATGATTCCATAGGGACTAAATATAACTCGTGGTCTGAGGTAGTTCTGTCGGAAACCTTGCCGAATGATTTGCTGAAACAACATTGGCAGCACTATGTCCAGTCAGTCTTGAACATGCACTTTGTGAAATTGAATGCGAAAGTTCAACCGGACTGGCAGAAGTATTTACTGCAGAAATATCAGAATGTGAACACCCTGAATCTAGCCTGGCAAAAGGAATACAAATCCTTTGCAGACATTCCTTTATTCAATACTGAAGAACCCAAAGAAGCTGCCCTGCAGGACTGGATCTTCTTTGTGGAGCGTTTGACCAAGCCCGAAGATCTGATTGTCAAGAGTACAGAAAGTGATTTCAGGAAATGGTTGGCAGTTAAGTACGAAAGCATTGATAAACTTAATACAGTCTGGGGGAAAACTTATCCTTCTTTTAACATGATCCCTGTTGATTATCAGCAAATAGATTATACATATCTGCAGCAGAATAAGCACTTTTACCTTGGCGAATTTCTGAAGAGAAATTATACGATGGTTTGGGATGAATTGGCAGGAAACGGCAGAGCTTTGATGAACACTCTTATTTATACTTTACTGGCTATTTTGAGTGCTGTAATCATCAATCCTCTGGCTGCATACGCATTGAGCAGGTTCCGGCCTAAGTTGACAAATCAGTTATTGATGCTGTTTATGCTGACAATGGCTTTCCCGACGATGGTTATGGGAATACCCAATTTCATATTATTAAAGAATTTGAACCTGCTGAATACTTTTTGGGCATTGATTCTACCGGGTATAGCAGATGGATATTTTATCTTTTTGTTAAAAGGCTTCTTCGATTCTCAACCGCGGGAATTATATGAGAGTGCTATGCTGGACGGAGCGAGTGAAATGCGGATCTTTTGGCAGATAGCCATGAGTTTGTCTAAACCTGTTTTAGCTGTGATAGCATTGGGTGCCTTTAATGAGGCTTACCGTAATTTTATGTATGCTTTCTTGGTTTGCCAGGATCAAAGCATGTGGACGCTGATGGTGCACATATATCAATTGATGCAGAGAAGTATTGCCTCAGTGGGGTATGCAGCATTGGTTATTGTTTCCATACCAACCTTAATGGTATTTATTTTCTTCCAAAATATAATTATTAAAGGGATTGTTGTCCCTACAGAAAAATAGGAGGAGTTATGCAAAGAGAGAAGATTTATTTACGCAGAATGGAGAAATTTCTCCTTGAATTAAAAGAACTCAGATATACAAAAACCGGAGATTTAACTGTTTCATACATATATCATCAAAACATTCCCATACCTTACGCAGAAGCTTTAACAGCAGATTATAAGAATATCACTCTCAATGAGTTGTGGGGTGAATTATGGGGTTGTGCCTGGTTTAAATTCAAAGGTCAGATAAATAATGAACATACAGGTAAAAAGATCGGGGCACTTATAGATATAGACGGAGAAGGCTGTGTAGTTAAAGACGGGATTCCTTTTGTCGGCTTAACAAATAAAATCCATTGGGATTTACGTTCGGCAAAGTCTTTTGTCCCTTTGTTTGAAAAACTGGAAAAAGATGAAGAAATTGAGATTCTGGTGGAAGCGGGAGCAAACGGTTTATTTGGGGCCGGGCAGACTGATTATCGTTTGAAGCAGGCGGATCTGGTCGTTGTTAATCCTATGCATGAAAAACTGTATTATGACTTTATGGTTTTGGGTGATCTGGCTCAGACCTTACCGGAAAAGACTGTCAGACGCAATAAGATTCTCTGGGGTTTGAATCAGGTAATGAATATCTGGCAGGATGGAAAAGGTTTGGACAAAGCACTGGAAATAACAGGTAATTTGCTAAGTAAACATGTTAATGCAAGTTCCACAACTGCCTATTCTATTGGACATGCTCACATAGATTTAGCCTGGCTTTGGCCGGTACGGGAAACCAAACGCAAAGGCGAACGCACTTTTGCCACAGTTTTACAGTTAATGAAAGAATATCCGGAATATAAATTTGGTGCCTCTCAACCGCAATTATACCAGTGGATGAAAGAAGATTATCCCGAATTATATCAACAGATCAAACAAGCTGCAAAAGATGGTAAGTGGGAATGCCAAGGTGCTATGTGGGTGGAACCGGACATGAATCTGGCAGGTGGAGAGGCCTTGATCAGACAATGTTTCTACGGTAAGCAATTCTTCAAAAAGGAATTTGACCAGAACGTCAAACATTTGTGGTTGCCGGATGTATTTGGATACAGTGCAGCTTTACCGCAGATTCTCAAAAAATGCGGGGTTGATATGTTCATGACTCAGAAGATCTCCTGGAATGAAACCAATCTCTTCCCCCACTATACATTCTACTGGGAAGGAATTGACGGGACAAAGATCCTGACTCATTTCCTGCCAACCAACGACTATAATCTCGCTAACACTCCTAAATTAATGATTGAGAGTGAATTAAGATATACCCAATCAGATGTCAGTGATGAGTTTTTGAATTTATACGGTATTGGTGACGGAGGTGGCGGTCCATCCAGAGAACACATTGAACTGGGGTTGAGACAACAGAACCTGGAAGGAACTCCCAAATTCAAATTTGCTTTTGCAGAAGAATTCTTCGATAAGATCAGAGCCATCGATCCCAAAATTCTGCCACACTGGAGCGGAGAACTTTATCTGGAACTCCACAGAGGCACATATACAACTCAGGCCTTGATGAAGAAGTATAACCGGATGCTGGAAAACAAACTGCATGATCTGGAGTTTTTAGGCACATTAATCAAAGATTTTCCCCAGGACAAATTAGATCAAATCTGGAAAGACACTCTTTTAAATCAATTCCATGACATTCTGCCGGGTTCTTCCATAACCTGGGTTTACAAGGATGCCCATGCTTTATCCGAAAAAAATCTAAAACTTGCCGAGGAATTACAAAACGGGTTCTTAACAAAACTCCATGGTGAAAATGATCCTGAAAACAATAAATATGTTGTTTATAATACCCTGCCCTGGTCGAGAATTGAATTGATTACACTACCCAAACCGGATGGAAGCTATAAAATTGAGATCCAGGATGAGATCATTTTTACAGAAAGTAAGGATGGAAATATTTCTTTTCAAATCCATCTACCTTCATATGGTTATACCAGTTTTGAAGTCACACAAATTAAAGATAAATTATCAGGTGATACATCAGATATTAAGTGTAATAGCTTGTCTAATCATGAATTATTAATTGAACTTGATGCTCAGGGAGCTATCACCAGGATCTATGACAAAGAAGCCAAAAGAGATGTTTTGAAAGGGAAGGCGAATTTACTTTATCTATATGAAGACAAACCCAACAACTGGGGAGCCTGGGATATTAATCACTTCTACCAGGAAACAATCCCCCAGGAAGCAGAACTTCTGCAGTCAAGAGTTGTGGAGCACAATGAATTTACGTCAGCTATTATACAGGAATTGACAATTGGCAATTCTTTAATCACTCAAATAATCAGACTGGAAACAGGTACCAAACAGATAACAATTTCGCATAAAGTTGACTGGAAAGAGAAACATAAGATGCTGCGTGTATTGGCTATGCCTGATATCAAAGCAGCAGATGCAACCTGCGAGATTCAGTATGGTATGCTGAAACGTTCTACGCATGATAATACAAGTTGGGAACAGGCTAAGTTTGAAGTACCTGCACATAAGTTTGTGGATATTTCCCAGCCTGATTATGGTTTTGCTTTGCTAAATGACTGCAAATATGGTCACTCCATCACTGAAGGAGTATTGGGGTTAAGTTTACTCAGAGCACCTGCAGATACAGATCCGGAAGCTGATATCAGGGTTCATGAATATAAATATGCGTATTATCCTCACACAGGAGACCTGACCAAGTCCGATGTTTTGGAAAAAGCGCATAATCTGAATCATCCTGTTATTATCAAATCAGTACAGGCATTACCTGAAATAGAAAAGAAATCTTATTTCTGGGTCGAAGGAAAAAATGTAAAGATCGAGACGATAAAGCCTGCCTATAAAAAATCCGGAATCATTATCAGGGTATATGAAACCATGGGATCAAACACTATTATCAACATTCATTCCGAACAGAGACTGTTTGAAGTTGTGGAAACTGATATGTTGGAATATGAAATTGGAGATATTGCTTGCGAAGATAATAAATTCCAATTGGAGTTTAAGCCATTTGAGATTAGAACCTTAAAATTGAGAGTTGAGAGTTGAGAGTTGAGAGTGAGGAAAAAGAGAGGAAAAAATATTGAAACCCGCAGGCAAGTACTTAGGAGAGAGTAGGCAGTGTGCAGTCGGCAGGGGGCAGTGGAGAGAATAACTCACCCCCGAGGAAAGGTGTCAGGTGCCAAGTGTCAGTGGTCAGTGGAGATGAGGAAGCAACAATCCATTCTCTGATTCGAGAGCTTGCATAGCGAGGGGAGTAAAAGGAGACATGGGAAAAATTATTGAAACCCGCAGGTTAATTAGTTGAGAGTTGAAAGTTGGGGGGAGAGAGATGATTTTTCGGAAAAGGGACGCTTAATAGAACGCAGATGACGCTGATTAGGCGGATGGTCACAGATCGGAAAGATATGTGTAAGGCAGATGTGTCAGGTAAAACTATCAAAAACTGAGTCCACTATTTTAGGACTGGACATGTAGTGAGGGAAAAGAAAGGAAAAAATATCTGAAGTACCTTCTTTTGTCCTTTGAGGCAGAAGGATTTAGCAATTGAATAAATAATACTTGCCAACAAAACAAATGCAAATAAATTGTGTGTAATGTATGAATTAAGAAGGTAGTATGAAGAATGAGATTGTTTTCATTGTAGAAGATGAAGAAGTAATTGCAAGTATGATTCAAAGAGATTTAGTAAAGTTGGGTTATACAGTGCCTTATGTTTTTTCCAGAGGAGAAGACCTTTTAAAGACATTAGACATCTTCAAACCTGACCTGATTTTGATGGACATAACCCTGAAGGGTGAGCTGGACGGCATTCAAACTGTCGGCTTTGTTTTAGAAAAATATAGTATTCCCATCATTTATTTAACAGCTCATGCAGACATAAGTATAATCAAACGGGCAAAGATAACTGAGCCTTACGGTTACATTCTTAAGCCTTATGAGCCAAGAGTTTTACAAATTTGTGTGGAGATGTCCTTATATAAATTCAATATAGACCGGGAAAGAAGAGAGTTATTAGAAAAATATGAAAAAGCTCTCGATAAGATAAAGAAGCTGTCTGGTCTTATTCCCATTTGTGCAAAATGTAAGAAAATACGAGATGATCAGGGATATTGGAAACAAGTAGAAGATTTTATCAAAGAGCATTCTATTGATGTGGAATTTACCCATGGGATTTGCCCGCATTGTATGAAAGATCTCTATCCTGATATGGATATATAGTGCTGATATTCAATTGATTTATAGATGGATTGAAGCTTGAAATCATTCATTATCTTTTTTTTAACAGCTCTGATAATATACTATGGTATGCATTATCTTATTTATAGAAGTATCACTCAGGGTTTAAATTTAAGTAGCAAAGCTAATCTTACAATCTTACTTTCATTAGTAATCCTTTCTCTAAGTTTTCTTTGGGGATTCTTTACAAGACATTTTTTACCTCACAGCTTTATCAATGATATTGGCTTTTATTGGCTGGGGTGTATTTCTATTCTACTGACTGTTTTGCTGCTTAAAGATCTTGTTTTCTTCATTTGGAAAAATCATGCTCTATATCTGACAATCGGTGCTTTAAGCCTAAGTTTGATTTTAATCATAATCAGTCTGGTCAATGTAGCAGTCGGGTATCGCATAAAAACCATTAACATTCCTGTGAACAAGCAGACAAATCAAAAAAACATCAGAATGATTCAATTGACAGATCTTCATTTTACCCGGAATATGAGTAATCAATTTCCCAGGCAGATTTTGAAAGACTGTAATGAACTGAAACCTGATTTTGTTTTTATAACCGGTGATCTACTGGATGACGGTTTTACAGCGTTACAGGACAAATTACAGATTCTGAAACAAATACAAAGTAAATACGGCATTTTTATTATTCCTGGTAATCATGAGTACTATAATGGCATAAAGAATTTGGAAAGAACTGCTGATTATATGGGAGCGACTCTGTTACTTAACAAAGGGGTAACAATACCCGGGCTTGTGAATATCAGCGGTATTACCGATAAAACAGCACTTTCATTCAAAATGGAAGGTCCCAATATTGACAAAGCTACCAGTAATATAGACAGGAATTTACCAACAGTATTGTTATCGCATCAGCCCTTATATATGAAAGAAGCAGCAAAGCAAGGCATCGAATTAACTCTGAGCGGTCATACCCATGCCGGACAAATTCCCCCGATGGATCTTCTGACTAAATTCGTTTTTAAATATTCCTGGGGCTTATATAAACTTGATAATTCTTACATTTACACATCATGCGGTACAGGAATCTGGGGACCACCGATGAGATTGACTTCCAGATCCGAATTAGTTGTCCTGGAAATGGAGAATAAATGAGTTACTTATTCTTTGGTGGGAAAATCATGCGTCCTGAACAAAGGACATATGAAGCCCTTTTAGTAAATGAAGACAGAATCCAAAATATCGGAACATATAGGGATCTAAATGCTTTAACTGACAGTAAAACTGTGAAAATTGATCTGAAGGGAAAGATTTTGCTTCCCGGTTTTATAGATACTCATACTCATTTCTATGAGTATGCCAAGAAAAAATATCAGATAGATCTTTCTCCAGCCAAAAGTGTCAGAGATATTGAGATTATCTTACATAGTTTTAAAAATAATCTGAAGGGAACCATGAACTGGATAGGCGGTAGCGGTTGGAACAAGAATATTTATCCGGATGCTGAATTACTGAATAAACAGCTTTTGGATAAATACTTTCCCGATATTCCGGTGGCACTTGAGAGTAAAGACTTTCACTCTAAGTTATGTAATTCAGCAGCATTGGCTAAAGCCTGCATCGATGCCAAAACTCCCGATCCTGCCGGAGGTAAAATCGGCAGATTCTCTAATGGCGAGCCGGATGGTTTTACTTATGAAAAAGCCTGGGAACTAATCGATAAAGTTGCAGTACCATTGTCCTCCGAAATGCAGGAGAAGGCTGTTAAGGCAGGTGTCGAAGATGCCTGGAGATTTGGTTTGACCGGCATTCACTGCATGGAAAATAAACATAAATGGAATCTGTACAAAAAAGTTAATTCCCAAAACAAGATAATGCGTTTTTACTGGCACTTTCCTTCCGATGATCTGGATGAAATGCTGGAAGCCGGTATTAAATCCTACACTGGTGATGATTGGTTAAAAATATGTGGAATGAAGATCTTCATGGATGGCTCCTTAGGCTCTCAATCTGCCTATATGTATGAACCATACCCTGGAACAGACAGTAACGGCATGGTAATTTATTCTGAGGACACACTTTATCAAATGGTTTTTAAGGCAGCAAGGGCTGGAATTAGTTCTTCTATTCATGCAATTGGAGATAAATGTGTGAATCTGGTCATCCGGGTTCTGGACAGGGTTAACAAAGAAACAGGCACAAAACTTCCACACAGGATCGAACATTTGCAGTGTATTCAGCCGTCCGATTACCCTATGCTGAAAGATAATGAGATTTTATGTGCTCTCCAACCTGTGCATATCGGCTGGGATGTAAATACGATCAAAAAATACTGGAGCAGAGTTGAAAACCAAACTTATCCATTCAGAGATTTATTGAAATTGGGGATAAAACCAGGGTTTGGTTCAGATGCACCAGTTGAGACACTTAACCCTTTCATCGGCATTTATGCTGCTCTGGAAAGAAGGATAGAAAACAATCCGCTCAAAGACCAATGGACCCCCAATCAGTGCCTGAAACTGAACGAATCTCTTAAAGGATATACGATATGGGCTGCAGGGTTATCTCTGTCGGAACAAACTTTAGGCAGTCTTTAAGTTGGCAAACAGGCAGATATGATAGTATTAGATGATTTTACCAATGAAAATACAGATTTTTGGTTAAATGCTCAAAGCAGATTAACTATGATAGGAGGCAAGATTGTCTTTGTTGATAAAAACTTTGGTTAGAGATGGTGTTCACCTTTTCACAGCAAATTCAGGCTTAGTTAATTCTACAGTATTAGAACAAAAAGAATATCTTATCGTAATTGATACAATGCTTTTCCCGCATGATTCTAAAGAGTTGTCAGAACAATTAAAACTTCTTCGCAAACCGGTTAAATATATTATCAATACACATTGGCACAGCGACCATTGTTATGGAAATAAATGGGTAGCCGAAAACTGCACAGTCATAATTGCCCAGAACAGTTTTTTGAATACGATAAAAAAGGAAAAGAATCTTCTCAATCCCAACAGACCTTCGTTTATTGATAAATACAATTTTGTTTATCCTGATATAACATTTGAGAAAACCCTGAAATTGAAAGCTGATTACCCCATTGAGATCTATTCGGGTCCTGGTCATTCAGAAGATAGTTCATATGTCTATTTACCAGAACAGAGAATTGTTATTTGCGGTGATACCGTGTTGAACAGCACTACTAACCTGATAGCTCTTCCCTATTTTTATTGGGGCAACAGTCAGGATCTCTTAAACACACTGCAAAAGATTCATCATTTGAAGTGTACCGATATTATTACCGGGCATGGAAATCCGGTAGCAGATGAAAAGATTCTGCAGGATATCCACTATCTGGAAAACTTGCTTAATTTGAGTAATATCCTATTCAAAGAAAATACACATTTAAACAAAGATTCTTTCTTAAAAAAGTTGCAAAGCAGAATATCTGTCACTGACTGTCTCGAATCTTTAAAACCGGATGAGATATGGGTCAAACGAATTCATGAATTGAATTTGGAAAAATTAGCTGCGGAATTCTTTAAATAGTTCTTTCACCCCTAACCATTAACCCATGCTATATATCTCGAAATCACAGGCAGGTGCAAACCCTTTCTTCAGGAATAGTTGGGCTAGTTTAGTGTTGGCATGAACGATGAAATACTCCATTCCTTTTGCTTTTTCAGCCTGCATTATTTTATCAACCAGGCAAGAACTAATATGTTTATTTTGATATTCGGGCAATACCGCCAGAAAATAAAGCCCGCTGATCTGATCCTTTCTATAGATCAAAGCAGCACCTACAGGCTGATTATTGTACCAGGCAAAATAAAATTCAAAATTATCAATCATAATATCATACAGACCTAAAACGATCTTAAAGAAATCAGAGCTGTCCCTTTCTTTCAAATTATAGGCAATGCTGACAATTTGAGCCCAGTGATTGATTCTGTTTCGATTATCAAGAACATCATAGCGAAAGCCCAAACAGTTTTCGTTATTAAAGATCAAATTCTGCAGATGATACTCAAATCCAGATAATTGATCATTTAGTTTCAAACCTTGCTTAATCAGCCTTGAGGAATAATCTGGAGGTAAGTCTGAAGGACTGATAATCCAGGAATAAGCAGAATCCATATCAAAAAAGAATTTATTGACTCTTAAAATTACTATGTCAAGATTCTCTTCAGTACAATTGACCTGAAAAGCCCTGTTAAAAAGATTCTTTCCTGTGTAACTGGTGATGATATTGTTGCCTTTGGAGATAATACCACCTGGAATTCTTCCCAGACAAAGTGAGAAATCAAATAAACTTTTTTCAGAAAGATATTTAATATCACTTCTTTTCGTAGAAATATCCGCATTCAAAGATATCATAATCAACTCCAATTATCAGAACAACATCATTTTAGTTTAGTTATTAAGAACTCTGTCAAAATAAATCAAAACAACAGATTTCCAGATTATTTCAATTTACTGATTACGATGCAAATTATATCTATCAGGAAAAAATGTGCAAGCTTTATTTATTTTTTTTTCATGAGATTATTTTGTTGACAGTTATACTTAATTAGGAGTCAATGACAGAAGTAAATGGTCAGGAAGAAATTCAAAGACCACAGTCAAATAATTTGTAAAAAACATGGAGGAATAATGGAGAATTCAGAATTAACAGCAGAAGTATCTTATAACGAAATTGAGAATAAAGCTAACAGCAATTCTCTGATCCAGGGGATTACAGGTATAGTCGGATTTCCATTTACCCTGGGTGCAGATATAGCAGTGATTGGCACACATTATGTACCTTTGTTTCACAAAATCAGAGACATTTATGGGCGAAAACCGACCAATATTGAAGATCATATTCAGGCTTTACTCAAGAATATTACCCCTGAATTGCTGGCAGATCTCGTGATAGATAAGTTCCTGGGGAACGTACCTGTAGCCGGGATCTATTTCAATGCCATTTGTGCTAAAGCAATGACCTGGAGACTCGGCACTCTCTTTGCCATGCTCTCAGCCAGAGGCGAAGAAATCCATTATGATAAAATGCAGGATAGTATGAAAGTGATCAGAGAAATCTTCCCACAAAATGATATGTTCAAGTTTTCTACCCCTGATAAACAGAGATTTATAAAACTGGTAACCAGTTTTGAAAATATTTCACCCGAAGATTTTAATGTTAAGATCGACAAGATTTTGAATAGTTTGTAGTATGAGCTCTTTTACACTTATATTATAAAATATATTGTTTAACTAATAATATCACCTATACTTTATAAAGTATAGTATAAAAAAGGAGTTTATCATGAGACGTAATACATCCCGGAAAAGCATTCCCAAAAGAAACGACAGTTTTTCCAAAAAAAATCCCAATCAGGATATGTTTTGGAGAGGACAACCGAATAAGGATCCCAAAGGTTTAAAAAAGGATGAAGTTCTGCCTGAGGTCGTTAAAGTTGAAGAAGATCCAAAAGTAATTGCCGAAGAAACACCCAAAGAGGAAGAGAAATAGTCCTAAGTCATGAGTCGTGAGTTTTGTGAGTCTTGAGTCAATCGACTTAAGACTCAGTTTCTGTTTCTCTCTAGCTTCTCTTTAGCTACTTAGTAGGTACATGTCATGTTAGATATCAACAAAAACTATTGAAGTCCTTCTAATTGTGGGTATTTTTGGGCTAAAGCCCTCTATAGAGTGGGGGTTTTCCCTTTATACCCGGCATGAATGCCGGGCCTACTGATGAACCAGGTTCGGCTTTAAATACCATGCAAAATAGCACCTGGCTTCAGTCCAACTCCCCTCCATTTTGTCCCTATTGTCCATGTCGTCCATATAGTCCCTCCCGTCCATATAGTCCATTTTGACTTTTAAATTATCCTGTCTGCAAAAAAAAATAATTTCCCTTGACTCAATCAAGTATAAATCGAAATTTACAATACAATTGATGAGCTGATTATTTTTAGAAGCTTTAAAAGAAAAATGGTAAAGATTAAATAAATAGAGGTATATTATGGACAGCGTTACTTTATTGAAAGATTTAACATTATTACCGGGTATTTCCGGACATGAAAAAGCCATCTCCAAGTACATGCTCAACTATTTTCAAGATAAGGTTCCCTTCAAAAAAGATCGGCTTGGTTCTGTATCTTTTGAATTTAAAGGCGAAAACAAAGAACCTAAAATTCTTGTTGTCGGACATATGGATGAAATTGGATTTATCGTGCAGAACGTTACAGACAGTGGTTTGATCAAGCTTCAAAACATAGGCGGTTGGGACATGCGGACTCTTTTATCCTGTCCTTTGGAAATCATCAATCATGCCGGAAAAAAGATTCCCGGGATAATCGGTTCAATACCAATTCACTTTTTAAAAGGCTCAGGTAATGGAGATTTGGATCTGGATAAAATGTTTGTGGACATTGGTGCCAGTTCCGATACAGAAGTTTACGAAGAGTTCGAGATTCGCTTGGGCGATCCAGTCTTGCCAATATGCAACTATTACTATCAGGAAGAAAAAGAATTGATGTTCTCCAAAGCTTTCGATGACAGAGTCGGTGTTGCTGTTGCCCTGGAACTGGGTGATTTTTTAATGACCAACAAACACCCCAATACTGTTTACTGTGCCGGTAGCGTACAGGAAGAAGTTGGAACCAGAGGTGCTCAGACTATAGCAAATCTTGTTAATCCGGATATAGCGATCGTTATTGAAGGTGCTCCAGCAGATGATTTTCCCGGCAATAAAGCTAATGCCCAGGCCGTAATGAATCAGGGCGTACAGATCAGACTATATGATCCAACAATAGTAGTGAACCAGGGTCTGCGTGACTTCATTCTTGATCTGGCCAAAAAGAATTATATCCCCCATCAAATAGCTGTCCGAAAATCCGGGGGAACCGATGCCGGTAAGATCCATTTATCCAATATCGGTGTTCCGAGTATTGTGCTCTCAGTTCCTGTCAGATATGCACACAGTCACAACGGCATCATCAGTATGAAGGATTATCGTGCGGTACTGGATCTGGTTAAAGCAATTACTCTGGAACTGGATAATAAAGTATTAGACAAAATTTTAAATTAAGAGGTTTTCAGTGAAAAAACAACCTATTGGAATTTTTGATTCCGGTGTAGGCGGGCTGACTGTTTTCAAGGAAGTACGCAGAATGTTTCCTTATGAGGACATAGTTTATTTCGGTGATACGGCTCGTGTGCCTTATGGTCCCAAGTCTCAGCATACAGTTATCGAGTATTCGATCCAAAATGCCAGATTCCTCCTGCAGAACAATGCAAAAATAATAGTTGTAGCTTGTAATACTTCCTCCGCTGTTGCGTTGGAGACACTTACAGAACTTTGTCCCATCCCGGTATTGGGTGTGATTGATCCCGGTGCTAAAACTGCGGTGAACTACACCAAAAACGGCAATATCGGCATTATTGGTACAGAAGGTACAATCAGAAGTCAGGCTTATTCCAAGGCGATCAAACAGCTTCTCCCCCATGCCAATATCTATGGCAAACCCTGTCCTTTGTTCGTTCCCCTGGCAGAAGAAGGCTGGGAAGATCATCAGGTTGCCGAAATTGTTGCACGTGAATATCTGTCAGAAATGCTGGTCAATTCTATTGATACTTTAGTTTTAGGCTGTACGCATTACCCTATATTAAAAAAGACGATAGAAAGAATCGTAGGAGATAAGATCAGTCTCGTGGACAGTGCAACTGCCATCGCAGAAGCTTTAGCAGAAATCCTGCCTGAACCGGAAACTGCTGGTGAAGGTAAAGACTATTTCTTCGTTAGTGATAATGAACAAAAATTTAAATCTATCGGTGCCAGAATTCTGGAATCCGATATATATACTCTCAAAAAAGTAAAACTCGGTGAAAGCTGGTACATTGAAAAAGGTGTTTAAATGTTAGATTATACAGAAGTTGCGTTTAAAATTGTTTCCATCGTTTTAAATGTTCAAAAAGGTAATGTAGTTTCGTTAAATGGTGAATTACACAATGCTTCCCAATTGGATGATGCCTTATGTGAAATTCCTTTTATTGAGGAAATTGCTTTGGCAATCCGCAAAAGAAATGCTTTTCCGGTGATAGAGATCTCTACGGAGAATCTGAAACGCCGATTTTTCTCTGAAATCCATGATGCTGTCTTTGCTCTTCCTAACGAGTATTACAACAGATGGGTCAGTGCTATTGATTGTTTCATTGATCTGGGCTGGAGAACAAATCCTTCAATTTATAATCATATTCCGGATAAATACTTCAATGAGATGAAATCCTCCATTTCCTTTATTTGGGAACAGATCCAAAAGCAGAACAAGAAGATCCTGTTTCTGGGTTATCCGACTAAAGCTCTGGCAGATTATTACAGCATAGATTATGAAACCTTAAAAAACGCCTATTTCAATGGGATCAACTGCGATTACCATCAGTTAGGAATTACCGGAGATTACATCACAACTGTATTATCGCAGGATGAAAAGTATGAGATTTCTTTTGAAAACAGAAATCTATTATTCCGCTTTGCAGATGAGTCCAAGACATATGTCGGAAATTATAACAAAGAAAATTTCCTGATTCTTCCGACTGGTAAATACGAAAGAAAAGTTAAGAGATCCACTCTGAACGGTTTGATCATGATTGATACAGTGTTCTATCAGAACAAATATTGGAAAGATGTACAGATGCTTTTTGAAAATGGTGTCATAAAATCAGTGGATTTTGTTAAATTAGATAACAGTAATAACATTCTTAGAACGGCTCTGCTGAATTCTTTGGATGAAGTTGTCCTGAGTATCGGACTTAATGAAGGTATTGGCAAACAAACAAATTATTATTTATTTGATGAATGTATCCGGGGTAATATCAGTCTCAGATTCTTTGACAAGGATTCTCAGTATATATCCTTAGTGAACACTCAAAGTATGATCTTAAAAGATGGTGAGCAAGTTAATTTAAAAGGGGTAAATAATGGCTAAGCACATTTTCGTGGTCGGGGGAGTAGTTTCTTCATTAGGCAAAGGTATTGCCGCTTCTTCTATAGGTTTTTTATTAAAAAAGATGGGTTACAAAGTTGGTATGCAAAAACTGGATCCCTACTTAAATGTAGATCCGGGGACAATGAGTCCTTTCCAACATGGTGAAGTATTCGTAACAGATGACGGAGCAGAAACCGATCTGGATCTGGGACATTATGAAAGATTTATTGATGAATCTCTGACTAAAGACTCCAATTCCACTTCCGGCAAGATCTACGAAAGCGTTATTCAAAAAGAAAGAAAAGGCGTTTATCTTGGCAAAACAGTTCAGGTTATTCCCCATGTTACCAATGAAATTAAATCTCTCATTAAGAAAATGGCTGATAAATATGAGATCGTTATCACTGAAATCGGTGGAACTGTCGGCGATATCGAAAGCTTACCTTTCTTGGAAGCAGTGCGTCAGTATCGCTTGGATACCAGTTATAACGACACACTTTATGTGTTCTTAACCTATGTTCCTTATATCAGTGCTGCAGGCGAGTTAAAAACAAAACCTACTCAGCATTCGGCTTATAAACTCAGAGAAATCGGTATTCAGCCGGATATTATTCTCTGCCGTTCAGAAAGACCTTTTGGCGAAGATATTGCTTCCAAGATCGCTCTGTTCACCAATGTCCGAAATGAACACGTGATCAATGCTATGGATGTGGACTGCATCTATGAAGTGCCTATTAATTATTATAAAGCCAACATACAAAAAATAATCTGCAAACATCTTCAATTGGAAGAAAGACCTGTTGATTTAACACAATGGACTGAATTTATCCATAATGTGAAACACCCGGAAAAGGATGTTACTATCGCTGTTTGTGGTAAATATGTCAATCATCAGGACGCTTACAAGAGTATTGAACAATCTCTGATGCATGCAGCGGCCTTTAACAAATTGAAAGTTCATATTAAATGGGTTGATAGCGAGAAAATTTATAAAGACGAAGATTATGAAAAAATGCTTTCAGGTATTCACGGTATCCTTGTACCTGGCGGGTTTGGAATCAGAGGTATCAACGGCAAAATAGCTATCGCCAAATTTGCCAGAGAGAACAATATCCCGTTCTTTGGTATTTGTCTGGGCATGCAGGTGGCAGTTATTGAATTTGCTCAGAATGTCTGCAATCTGGAAGATGCTTACAGTACCGAATTTGAAGAAGCCTGTAAAAATCCCATCATTGATTTGATGCATGATCAGCAGTATCTGGAATACATGGGTGGTTCCATGCGTCTGGGAGCATATCCCTGCAAATTAGTCCCCGAATCCCGTGCAGCAAAGATCTATGGAAAAGATCTGATCAGTGAAAGACATCGCCACAGATACGAATTTAATAATAAATACAGAGATTTAATCGAAAGTAAAGGAATGAAGATTTCCGGACTTTCCCCCGATGGAAAATTAGTGGAGATTGTAGAAATTCCTGAACATCCTTTCTATGTCGGTGTGCAATTCCATCCTGAATTCAAATCCAGACCTGATAATCCCCATCCTGTTTTCAGAGATTTCGTAAAAGCTTCCAAGGAATTTAAGATCAGCAAGAACGGAAAACCACAATAGTTGTTAGTTGGGTATAGAACCTGGCTTTGGACTGGTTTGAAGATACTATAGGGCGAACACACAGGTTCGCCCCTACATAATATGTTCTTGAGCAAATATTTTTTAGCCCCTACTAAATGGGCTGTTGTGTGCTGTCCCTATTTTTTCTTATACCCGGAAATTGTATTTAGAATACCTATTAATTCGAATGTATTTACTCTTCTGCAAAAAAATAAGATAAAGCTCTTGACTTAATTTAATTCCTCAAAAAAATACATACAAAATGGGGAGAATTATGAGAGCAAATTTTGTATGTATTGTATTTATCAGCTTTCTAATTAGTGGAATGTTATCAGCTCAGGAATGGAATTGGGCTTTCTCAGCCGGTGGCTTATCTCTGGAAAGAGGCTGGGATATTGACTATGACTTAGATGGGAATATCTACATTACAGGATCTTTTGCCGATACTTCTTATTTTGCTGACCAAACTTTTATCTGCCGGGGAATTAATGATGTTTTCACTGCTAAATTATCACCCACCGGCGAATTACTCTGGGCTAAACAGGGTGGTGGTCCTGCAGATGATGTCGGAATCGGCATAGGCTGCGACTCCCTTGGCAATGCTTATATTACCGGTTATTATACAGACGAAATCACTTTTGACAATATTACTCTGCCGGGCTTAGGCAGTTGGGATACATTCATTGCTAAATATGATCCCTCAGGAAACTTACTCTGGGCTAAAAGAGGTGCAAGTGATCTTCTTGATGTCGGATATGGAATAACCACCGATAAATACGGCAATTCCACCATCACAGGATGGTTTGTCGGAACTGCTCATTACGATGATTCTACTCTGACCAGCTACGGCGGTGGAGATATCTTCGTCGTACGTTACGATTCAAACGGAAATGTGCTTTGGGCCAGAAATGCCGGAGGTGTTTCCGAGGATTACGGCTTTAAACTGGAAACTGATGACTCAGGGAATTGCTATGTTACCGGCGTACTCAGCGGACAAGTCAACTTTGATACACTCACAGTTAACAGCTTTGGCGGATTTGTTGCCAAATACAACAATTCCGGGGTAATACAATGGGTTGCCACATCTTTGGGTGCAGGATCCATTCAAATTGACTGCGATCAGGAAGGCAATGCTTATATGACAGGAAGATTAACCGGAACCGCTTACTTTGGTGACATCGTCTGCAGTTCAAATGGCGATTCAGATGATATATATTTTGCGAAAGTTGAAAATGGCACCTGGGCCTGGGTGAAACAATTTGGCGGTAATGGCACAGAGAAAGGTAAAGCTATCAGGCTTGGTGATGATAACAAGATCTACATCGCTGCTACTTTCGAAGACAGCCTAATAATTGGATCAGATGTTTACTATTCACATGGCGATGCAGACATTCTTGTAGCCGGATTTGATCCTAACGGAAATTACTTGTGGTCAACTGTTGCCGGCAATGCTCAGCAACAGGTACCAACTGATATAACGATAACCACCGAAGACAAGGTTGTTATTACCGGCTGGTTTGCCGGTGTTTTAGGTTTTGATGAACATTTTATTTCATCTTCCAATGATTATGATTATAATGTTTTTGCGGCTCAAATGGATGCTCCCATTAAAGAGGATGATCAAGCTAATACTGTTGACTCTGCTGGATTAAGAATAACCAATTATCCGAATCCCTTTAACCCTACGACAATTCTTTCTTTTACTTTATTAAAACAGGAAAAAGTAAAATTGCAGATTTTTGATGCAAAAGGCAGATTGGTAAAAACTCTTTATACGGGTAGCTTATCTCAGGGAAATCATAACTTTATGTGGAATGGCTGTAATAACCTGGGAAGATCAATGCCATCCGGGATTTATTTCAGCAAATTATCATATGGGAAAGAAAAACAATATCATAAAATGGTATTATTGAAGTAATCTTTTCACAAAGCTGTTGAACAGCATACGCTCATAAATTGAGCTTTAAATTGTATTAAATTAAAGGATAAATAAATGGAAAAAAGATGGGAGGTATTAGATCCACTTCCGGAGGATCAACTAATACTACGTAAAAAAATAACGGAAGAGCTAAAATGCTCAGATGTAATTTCAGAATTACTAATACGCAAGAACTTAAACACAAGTGAAGAAATTTACGATTTCTTCCACCCCGATTTGAAAAAAGTCAATGATCCTTTTTTGTTTTGTGATATGCATAAAGCTGCAGACAGGATCATTCATGCAATTGAGACTCAGGAACACATCACTATTTATGGCGATTATGATGTCGATGGGACAACCTCAACTGCCCTTTTGTATTTAGGTTTAAAGAGACTTAACGCAATAATTAATTATTACATTCCACATCGGATGGTTGACGGATACGGGTTGTCTTTGAATGGTGTAGATCAGTTAAAACTTGAGGGTACCAGCCTGATTATCAGTGTGGACTGTGGAATAAATGCTTTGGATGAAGTTCAGCAAATCAATTCTCTCGGGATGGAAATCATTATCACAGATCACCATAATCCCAAGGAAGTTCTGCCCAATGCCTACGCCATCATCAATCCCAAAGTAATCGACTGTGGGTATCCTTTCCGGGACCTGGCAGGCGTGGGAGTTGCCTACAAACTTCTCATGGCTGTCTATCAAAAACTCAACATCGCTACTGAAGATAATATCAATAAATACCTCGATCTGGTCGCTGTCGGTACGATTGCTGATATAGTTTCTCTGACCGGGGAGAACAGAATTTTCTCCAGCATCGGTTTACAAAGACTGATTGCCCGTAAGAATATCGGGCTGAATGCTTTGATGGATCTGGCTGGAATGTCAACCAAGGAATTGAACACGACAGATATCGTCTTTGGTCTCGCTCCCAGAATTAATGCTGCCGGACGCATGGGAAGTGCAATGCGGGCTGTAGAACTGATGATCTCTACTGAAGATGGTAAAAGTATGGAGTTAGCCGAGATAATTGAAAGGGAAAATTCCATCAGACAGCAGATCGATCAAAAGACCTTCGCTGAAGCTTGCGAGATTATCGACAAAAAATATAAAAACATGGCCGATACCTATTGCATGGTTATTTCTTCAGATGACTGGCATCCCGGTGTAATCGGAATTGTAGCTTCAAAGTTGGTGGAAAAATACTACAGACCTACCATTATGATCTCTTTCAACGACGGGCTCGGAAGCGGTTCAGGAAGAAGTATCTCCGAATTTGATCTCTTTGCTGCCTTAACCAATCAGGATACTACCCTGGAAAGCTTCGGCGGACATAAATATGCTGCAGGTTTAACCATTCTCATGGAATATATTGATACTTTTGAAAATCAACTGAATCAATATGCCCGAACAGTTCTACCCAAAGAAATGCTCATTCCGCCTCTTAAAATAGACCGCAAGATCGAGCTATATGAGATTAACAGTCACCTCATGGAATGGCTGGATAAATTTGCTCCTTTTGGCCCTGATAATTCCAGGCCTACCTTCCATACGGATGGGGTTACAATTATCGGCTACCCTTATACCGTCGGCAGAAACCATTTGAAGATCAAAGTTATGAAAGACGGTTGTATCTTAGATTTGATCGGATTCAATCTGGGAGACATTCTCCCCTTCCTGAAAAAGAATTCTGTGATAGATATAGCGTATTCCCTGGAAATTAATTCCTGGCAAGATAAAGTAACAATTCAAGGTAAATTGAAGGATATCCATTTTGAAAAGAAATAGTCTTTGTTTATTATTTTTACTTTTTCTTACTTCCTGCTCTATTAGCAATTTCCAGCCTGCTTATCTGGTAAAGAACATATCTTTGACAGAGAAATTAAATGATTTGCCGATCGGGCAGAAATATGTCTATTCCAGCCTCTATAAGACTATTTTTATCATGGATAAAGCAACCAATGAGATTCAGATCTATGCCAATAAGAAGTTTGTGAACAAAGTCGGAGGATTTGGCTTTGAGAGTAATTCCTTCCGGAAATTATCAGATATCTGTTTATCCTCTGATGGCTTTTTATACGCTTTAGACAGTTTTGCTAAATCAATTAAGAAATTCGATCAGAACGGTCTGCTTTTAGCAACGATAAATCTGTCCAACAGCAACGATCCCAGACTATTGGAAATATCTGAGGATAACACGCTTTATGTGTATGACCAGAGCAAGAAGGAGTTTGATGTTTACAGCAATATTGATGGTAAATATCAGTCCTCTTTCGGTAAATTCTTTATGAGTAATCCCCAAAGTATCTCCATCAGCAGATCAGGACTTTCTGTCTATGATACTGCAGTGAATAAAACTCTGATCTTTAATCTATTGGGGAAACTTGATCTTGAACTGCCTGGAAATGTGATCAGAGATGATCACGATAACCTGATTAGTGTCTCCGATTACGGCATTAAAATACAAAACAATCCTTTACTGACCTTTACCAGTAAGTTAAACACTTTTTATTATAAAAATACAGTTCTACTGCTGAATTTTGAAAACGAATTATGGATAAGTACAATTACCTATGAAAAACAAACAAATTAACATTTATTTATTACCTGTCTTAAGTTCGATCCTGCTCGGATTGAGCCGGTTGGATTGGCATCTTGGCTTTTTGGCCTTCTTTGCCTTTATTCCCTTAATCTCTTTCTTCGACAGATTTACCGAAGCTGATTATGATGGCAGAAGGATTAGAAAGTTACTCTTTGTTACCCCCCTTCTGTTTGTGATTCCCAACTTCGCTATCAGTTTGCATTGGCTGACGTTGGTCACAGTCCCGGGCTACTTTGGCATCTGGCTCCTGTACTATACCTACTTTTTAGGTGTATTTACAGTTTTAAAACTTTTCTGGACTCACCTGAATAAGTACAAATATGTTTTATTGATTTGCACTTGGATGTGTTTTGAATACCTGAGCAACTTCGGACAGCTAAGATTTCCCTGGTTGAATTTGGGTTATTCCTTGATCGAATATACCTATCTGCTTCAGCCTGCCTCATTGGGAGGAGTTTACCTACTTTCTCTGGTAATAATCCTGATTAATATTCTCTTTCTGGAAAGCTGGAAAACAAAGAAATTCCTGA
The DNA here is from genome assembly GCA_964419225.1 of uncultured Candidatus Cloacimonadota bacterium. GTDB lineage: Bacteria > Cloacimonadota > Cloacimonadia > Cloacimonadales > CAYQPF01 > CAYQPF01. The sequence continues at coordinate 37,011 of CAYQPF010000027.1, forward strand.
AACCGGTTATTTTCTTTGTGCTTTGGCTGGCTCTGGGCTTGTATCAGTATTACAGTATCACTTTGACTGACACCGGTAAAAAGATTGGAATCGTGCAGGTCAGCATTCCGCAGGATCTCAAATGGGAAGAATCTTTTTTAGATTCCACCTTTATTTTTTATGAAGACTATTCTAAGAAATGCCTCAATCAGGGTGCGGAACTTGTCATCTGGCCAGAAGCAGCAACCCCTGTTTATTTACTCAAATATTACATGTACCAGCAGAGAATTACAAATTTCACTTCATTCCACAAATGCGACCTGTTCCTGGGTTTCCCGGAATTGGAGCCGGCACCTCCAAGTTACCCGGAAGAATTCAAGTATTACAATGCAGCAACTCAGTTCAATGCAAACGGAACTTATCAAAAACCTTATTATAAGAATGTTCTGGTTCCGGTTGGCGAAAGAATGCCTTTCTTAGAAATCTTCCCATTCTTGTGGAAACTGCAGTTTGGTCAGGCTAATTTTGAGTATGGAACAGAATGCGGATATTTCAAATTCGATAAATACACCTATTCCCCACTCATTTGTTTTGAGATCGCTTTTCCGGAATATGTGCAAAAAGCAGCTCAGGCTAATCCTGATTTCTTTGTCACAATCACCAATGATGCCTGGTTCTACCGTTCAGTCGGAACCTATCAGCATGGAATGATGACAAAACTGAGAGCGATCGAGACGCGTAAAATGTTCTACAGAGCTGCCAATACAGGAATCTCTATGATCGTTGACCCCAAAGGAAATGTACTGAAACAATCAAAGCTCTTTGAAAAAACAACTCTGACCAGTCCGCTCTTATTGTCTGAACAAAAGTCTTTATATACGAAATATCTCAGTTACTATCCTGTCATATTCCCCATCAGTATGGGATTATGTCTAATATATGCATTATTTTTAAAAATTCAATCTCGTAGAAAACTCAGAGCAATTAAAAATTCCCCTAAACAAAGGTAAGCCAGGAGTCTATATGAAAAAATTATATTATACCATAGGCGAAGTAAGTGATTTACTTGATGTCAAACAACATGTACTCAGATATTGGGAATCAGAATTCAATCAGTTACGCCCCAAAAAAGACAAAAACCGTAACCGCCAATATACGGTTGATCATATCACTCTCCTTCAGAGAATCAAGAACTTGTTATATATCGAAAGACTGACTATTGAAGGTGCCAAGAAGAAACTCTCCCAGATGTCCAAACAGACTGACCAGTTTGAATTTGATTTTACCAATGATAAAGATCTTATTAAAGAAGCTATAATTGCAGAACTCACAAATTTGAGAAATCTGCTCTTAAAATTTAAAGACAAGGAGAATGTATGAACTGGTATATTGCAACCGTAATTGCTCATCCAATACTCACTGCCGTTATCCAATTTGCCATCCTCGGCACATTCGGCGAGATCATTTCTAAGTGGATCATCAACAAGAAGATCAATATTCCGTTTTCACCTTTGATGGTTCTCTGGAAGATGGCTGTCTGGTCTATACTGGCAGTCTGTATCAAATATGCGTTTGTCGGATTCCAGGGTTTTGTTGACGAACTCGTCCGTCATGGTGGAATGCTTCCTCAAGCATTCGTTGATGTCAAGTTCGTCAGAGCCTTCGGCATTTCCACACTGATGAACCTCCAATTTGGCCTGTTCCTCGTCATCTTCCACAGAGTCTTAGATAATCTTCCTTTAAAGCAGAAGAACTGGAAAGGTATCGAAAAAGGGCTTCTCTCGTTGATCTGGTTCTGGATCCCGGCACATACATTTACTTTTATCATGCCAACTGACTTGAGAATCGGCTTAGCTGCCCTTTGGTCCGTAGTACTGGGAATTATTCTCGGCTATTTCAACAGACCACAAACAAGCAAATCTGCCTCCGGTCACCATAGCAGTAACCACAAAGGACATAAGAAACACTAAACTTCTGATTTACACGTTTAATCTATTTCAACAGCAGCAGGAGAAATCTTGCTGCTGTTTTTTTTATGACTTCCAATGAGAAAGATCAATTATCCCCAAAAGGCACAAGAAACACAAACGAAATTGAGACCAAATATTGCCTGCATTTGACCAGTCTCAATTACCAGCTTCTCTAATTGTCCGTAGGACAAAAGATGTATAGTCGGCAGCTTCAGAGGCAGGTTTGAATGACCACCAATCCACGTCCGATAGGACGGAAGATTATTAGTCTCTGTTTAAAATACTATGTATGTCATTTAATCAAACTGTTTTAGCTAAGCAAAAACTTATAGAACCCCTTTTTGACTAAGAAACTCTACAAAACTGCTGCATACTATATGGAGAAGCTTGAACAATCTCATTTATTAAAGAGTAACTTGAATCGAAAATTTTCTTGACAACATTAGTTCATTCTTATAATTTATTCAATGATAAAAAGCTTATAATCATATAAGGAGGAAACTATGGAAAAAGATTTTCACTATTGTGCAATTAAGTTACTAGCTCAAAAAGCAGGATTTAATGAGGACGATGCACAAACAATAGCATATGCATCACAGTTTGTTGATGATGCAATTGCTCATAAACCATTAAATATCAACAATATCGGAAATATTGATGAACTGAAAAGTTTAAATTTGAGGTTAACTGAAGATGGATGGTTTGATCCTACCTGTACAGCCCACAAAGGTCTTCAATACATTGATGGATTGAAGAAGGATGTTCAAAGATATATATATATTTCCTTTCACTTTATCCCAGGTACACCTTATCTCAAAGGGGTTGAAAGTTACAATTACATAACAGTGCCAGGCGGCATTATGGCAAAGAACCTGGTTTTTCAGGCATTAAATGAGTTGAAAGCTGCATCAACACAGAAAGACAGAAAATATGCCTTGATTAGATTGGGTATTGCTTTACATAGTTATGCAGATACATGGTCCCATCAAAGATTTTCAGGCCGAAAAAGTACTAAGGATAATGATATTGAAAGAGTAGCAATTTGGGATAATGGGAAATGGATTGAAAGGAATTGGTTAAAAAAAGCTATTTACAATGCTTCTCCTGATATTGGGCATGGTGAAGCCTCAGATTTACCAGATATGTCAAACATTTGTTGGAAATATGAACATGATGCTTCAGGTATCGAAATTGAAAGAGATAATACGAGGTACTTTTTAGAAGCAGCAGAAAATATTATGACTATTCTATGT
>CAYQPF010000028.1:0-39836 GCA_964419225.1 uncultured Candidatus Cloacimonadota bacterium
GTAACCGTTTATCGGGACGGAAGCCGCGATAATCAGGTACTCAATATCGGATCTAAAGTTAAAGAAAATGAAAAAGAAACCGAACATAAGATAGCACCCAGACTTAGACCGGAAATAACTACCGGGATAACTCAGAGAATTGAAACCGGGTGCGGCCATATCTATATTACCATCAATTCTGATGAAAAAGGAGCCTGTGAAGTGTTTACCCAAATGGGAAAAGTTGGCGGCTGTGCCTCAGCTCAATTGGAAGCTATATCCAGACTGGCCTCTATGTGCCTGAGATCTGATATTGAAATTGATGCTCTCATTCGCCAATTGAAGGGTATCCGTTGTCCTTCCCCTATGTGGTACCACGGAAAGGTGATTACCTCCTGTGCAGATGCTGTAGCTTTTGCTCTGGAAACTTTCAGAGACCTGCGTACAGGAAATAATAAAGTTAACTTGCCTGTGAATATTCCTCAGAAGACAACCAGAACCTCTGGTTCTAAAACTAACACCACCTGCCCTGATTGCGGTAGTACGATCGAACACAGTGAAGGCTGTCTCAAATGTAATTCCTGTGGCTGGTCAAAGTGCTGATAATCTATGGATAAAAATTTATTTGAAACCCAGAGAAATTTTAAGACTCTTCGCAAAGGAGAAAATGGTACCGAAAAGGTATATCTGAATCTTTCTCCGGGTTTCATCTTAAATAATCGCTACGAAATCATTGAACTCCTTGGTAAAGGTTCTTTTGCCGAGGTTTACCGTGTTTATGACCAGAAAATGGGTACCGAAAAAGCACTCAAAATCTTCGGCAGTAAGTTTGAAAACAAACAACTCTGGACAAATCTGCAGGACGAAGCCAAAACTCTGGTCAAACTTACTAACGATAATATTGTGCGGGTATTTGACTTTGATGATACCGCTGATATTATCTTCATCGATATGGAATATGTCAAAGGTGATAATCTTAAAATCATTAATGAGCGGAAAAAACTGCCCCAGGATATTATCATCAATATGTTCCTCAAGATTTCTGAAGGTATGCAGTATGCACATAATCACTTTATCTCCCATCTCGATATTAAACCTCAAAATATTCTGGTTACTAAGAATTATGGTATCAAAATTACCGACTTTGGTATCTCCAGACGCATGGATAAACAAAAAGGCCCGGATATTGATGCCGATACCGGAACTAAAGCCTATATCCCGCCTGAACGCTTTGCCGGAGAAGATTCCTCCGATGTTAAAGCTGATATCTTTGCCTTCGGGGTGACTCTCTACGAAACTGCCTATAAAAAGTATCCCTTTGAAATAGACCGTTACGGCACTTCTGAATTTGATTTACCCAAACATTTGATCACCTCTAAAAAGCCTCTCGACCGAATCATCCGTAAATGCCTCTTCCGCTTTCCTGAAGACAGATACAACAGTTTTACCGAAATATTCGATGATCTTGTGGTCCTGTCCAAACAGGAAAAAGTGCCGATGTATAAGAGTATTCCCAGATTTATTTATCGGAATATGCCCTTTAAAAACCTGCCTCAGAATATTAAAAAAGACTATAAAAAACTGCTCCTTTTGCTTCTGCTTTTGCTCCTGCTCCTGCCCTTTTATCTGAAAGCGAAGAAAGAAGATCAACAGAAAACGAGTAAAGTGGAAATTGAATCCTCTCCCTTGGCTGTGTTTGTTAATTTTGGCTATCAGGGTGTAACCCCCACTGAAATCAATGCCAAAAAAGGCGACCTGATCCAGTTCTTCGATGACCAGGGTAATTCCCGCCTTGATTATACCTACAAAGGTGGTAAGAAGATAGATTTCGATATTGGAAAAGATAGCATCTTCGTGAATAGAAAGCTGGCCGGCAGAGTCATCCGCAGTAATCGAGATCTTCCCTTGGAAAATGACCTTGAATATGTTAAAACCTATGTACCTCTTACTTCTAAACATTATAAAAGATTAAAGAATAAAAATCTCAATCTTGCTCTGGGTGAAAATATCGAGGAAGAAGAGCTTGATAAAGTCCCCGCTAAAGTTAAATTCCTCAATTTAAGAAAAAATAAAAGGATCAAATCTTTGCATAAAATCGACAGATTGGAAAATCTGGATGGCCTCGATCTGTCGGAAACCGAGAATATTGATCTTGCCACCTTAAGAAATAACAAGAATATTAAAAAAATCAGCTTACGCAATACACAAAGATATAATGTTCCGGATATGAGCAATCTGAGAAATTTGCAAAATCTGGATCTGTCCGATAATTACCTGGATACATTGAAAAATGTCCAAAGAAATCAAAAACTTACTACCATTAATCTCGATAACAACAGTCTGCTTAAAGATATTAAAGTACTCTCCGAAATCCCGCATTTAGTTTCTGTAAGTCATAATAATATTCCTTATTTGCAGAAAAATGATATTGAAGAGATCAAGAAAAAAATTGCAAAAAATAAAAATAATAAGCCTTCTGTGGAAAGATATATTGAGACTCACAGTAATTATCTGTATGAAATTCTTAGCATTTTGGCTATATTACTAGGGTTGGTCTTCGTGTTCTATTTCCTTAAAATGCTATTGGCTAAAATGCCCAAAAATGGTGCTGCCCAATCAGATCCAACAGGAAAAGATAATTCTCCCAATCCTAAAGAAGCTACTATCAATGATGATGAACTTAAACAGTTGGATCTGGCTATCGAAGAGAAAAGACTCTGCTCTCCTCCGGAATTCAATGCTCTGAAAATCCTCAAAAGCCTCCTCGATAAAGCTCCCCATAATAAAACTCTCCATGTCAGAAAAGACAAAGTGCTCAGTCTGATCACCAAAAAACTTGAATCTCACATGAAACTAAAGGAATTTGAACCGGTTTACCTCGTTGCTAAAACCAGTAAAGAAATCCTGCCTGTACGTAAATTCCAGACTCTCTTTAAAAAAGCTAAAAAGAAACTGTTTATAATCGAGACTCTGAAAATGATCCCGGTAAAAGGCGGTACCTTTGAAATGGGTGATTTCACTGCCTCAGGCCTGGCCAACGCTGTACCCGTCCATAAGGCTACTCTTTCGGATTTCTCGCTCAGTGAAACTATGGTAACTAACCAGCAGTTCTGCGATTTTCTCAATCAGGCCGGAAACAACTATGAACAAGGTTGCAGCTGGTTAAAAATTGACAGCCCCTATTGTCAGATTGAGAACATAGATGGAAAATATGTTCCAAAAGAACCTTATCAAGCTTTCCCGGTGTTCGAGGTTAGTTGGTTTGGTGCTAAAAGATTCTGCGAATGGATGGGGGGAAGACTTCCTACTGAAGCAGAATGGGAATATGCAGCCAGAAGCCGAGGTAAAAACATGATCTATGCCCAAGGGAATGATATTGATAAATCTTCAGCGAACTATCTGGTCAACCAGGATGATAACCTTTGGCACTCTGTCATGCCTGTAAAATCATTCAAACCTAATAAATTAGGTTTCTATGAACTTAGTGGGAACTTGCTGGAATGGTGTTTGGACTATTATGATAAAGATTTTTACCAGTACTCACCTCAGAAAAATCCGGGCGGTCCGGCTAAAGGTGATTTCAGGGTTATCCGCGGTGGAAGCTGGTGCTTCCCCAAAGATCATTGTAAGACATTTTTCCGAAGCTCTGCCAAACCTACAGCCAGAAACAATTTCGTGGGCTTTAGAGTCGCAAAAGGCACGAATCAGTAGGCAGTGGGCAGTGGGCTGTGGGCAGTTGATAAAAATGGATTCTTTGATCGAACTAATTTATATTTGAAAACACCTATATTGTCTTATTTTACCTTAATTGTCTCTTAATCTGTGTAAATCTGCGTCTCCTCGGTGGATAAACGACTTTCCGAAAATGGATCTACTTATATTTCTCTAAAACAAAATAATATACTTTTTTCACCTTCTTGGTAAACTCAAAGCTGATCGCATATGCTATGAACAATAAAGAAATCAGAGTCCAGATAATTAAACCTTCATTGTAATCAGAGTATGAAGAAAACCTCTTTAATATTATCCCGAATAAACCCCAAATTACAACAATACCAAACACAACATCCTTGTTCTTAAAAACAATATGAGCTGTCAAAATCGAACTTAATACTATCAGCCCTACTGTCCAAAAATACTGGGACAGTCCAAACCCCTGCCACTGAAACTGATTCAATGCTGCCGTGAAATTACTGATTGTCGCTATGCATATCCAAGCTAAATATATCCTGAAAGGGATAGTCAACGCCAGCTTCTGCTTCAACGGATAAACCACTTTCCCAATTTCCAACCGCCTATATATCTGAATCAGAGAAACAAGCAAAATCAAGATACAGCCTAATGATAGATATATCTGTAAATAATGCCAGCATAAAACCCAAAGACTATTGGCTATACACGAAATAATGAAATAAAGACTTATTTTCTTATGTATGAAATCGTTTTTATCCTTGCGGGGAAAATCCCAAGCCTGATAGAAAACAAAAAAGAAAAGAAAGGTATAGATTACACCCCAAATGGAAAAAGTAAAACCTGCAGGAACTAATAAATTGGGTATGGAATCTGAGATTTCCCTGGTCGTAAATCCTCCGAATGGTAAAATATCCGCCAAAATATTTACAAAAACCATAATAATAAAGGCTGATACATTAATAGCTTGCAAAAGAGTAATTTTCACCCAGTTCATAGTAAATTATCTAAATACTACGCTAGATGAATTTGCCTTAACTGCAAATAAATAAACAAGATATACATCACTCCCCACCCCAAACATTAAAATTTTGCTAAAAAAGCACTATTATTTTATAGCGAAAAAAGTCAAGGAAAAATATTTCAAATCAATAAATATGGGTACACTTCCCAAAACTAAATAATAAATTTGAATACATTTATTATTATTCTATATATTTTGGAGTCTTTAAGACCACTGGTACTCTCTCCTTTTTGCGTTTTTTGTGTCTTCTGTGGCTGTTTCACCTTTTGAGTTTGACTCAAATATAGTCATGTAGAATCTTTTTATTGACGAACTTACCATCTTTTAAATTAGTTGGGTCATATTCTAAATTAGGAGTCTTATATGAGAATTGATATGTTTTTAAACAAAGTATGTTTGGTTAAAACAAGATCTATTGCTAAGAATGCCTGCGATAAAAACCTTGTATTCATCAACGATAAGCATGCCAAATCCAGTCAGTTGGTCAAAAGTAGTGATCTAATCAGATATTCATTACTAGGATATGAAACAATAATTAAGGTTATCTGCATCCCTGATGGAAATGTATCCAAAAAAAATGCTCTTGATTTTTATGAAATAGTCTCGAGAGTTGCCCTTAATATTAGTATAGATATAGAGAATTAGAGGAGTAAATATGTCGAAAAAACAAACTGTCGGGCATCAGGAAAAGTTGCCTCAAACTACTTTAGGTGAAAGAGTTTTCAACCATAAGTACAGTAAATATTTTTATATTGCTTTGTTATTGATAATTCCCTGTGCTATGTTTTTTAATGTAGCTTTCCTGGGATATGTACCCAATGCCAGTGATAACTTGCAATGGCAGGGATCAGCTCATCAACTCTTGGAATATGGCAAAACCCATAGTGATCAGGCACTTTGGACTGATAATATGTTTGCCGGTATGCCGGGTTATATGATCAGCTTTCCCCAGAAATATCCTTTCCTGGATAATATCTTTTCTGTGATTAATAAACTGATTAACTGGCGTATTTTTATGCTGTTCTTTGCAGGACTAGGTGTTTTTCTTTTAATGCAATTACTGGGTTTTGAAGCCTTAATCGCTTTTATAAGTGCTATTGGCTTTGCTCTGACCAGTCACTTTGTCGGCTTGATCGAAATAGGTCACAATACAAAATTTCTGGCTACGGTCTATATGCCCTGGATAATGTGGGCTCTGCATTACTTGTATCTAAAACGTAGTGTACTTGGACTTGGTTTACTTTCAGTCTTTATGATAATCCAATTAAAACAAGGTCATGCCCAAATCACTTATTATATTTATTTAATGATTGGTGTTTATTGGCTGATTCAATTGATTCAAACCAGAAAAAGTAAGGATTTCGGTAAATTCGGAGTATTCACTCTCCTCCTGCTTTTGGCTTTTATCATAACTGTTTTAGCAGTTGCTCAACCTTATTTATCAAATTATGAATATAGTAAATATACAATTCGCGGTGGATCTCAGGGTCTGACCAAAGAATATGCAACCGGCTGGTCCTTCGGAAAAGCAGAAGTCTTAACTTTCTTCTTTCCTGATTTCTTTGGCGGAGTTTCTCCTCTGTACTGGGGTGCTATGCCTTTTACTCAGACTTCCATGTACATGGGGATCATCCTGTTTTTACTTGCAATTCTGGCAGCTATCTATGTGCGGACCAGGTGGGTTACCTTTCTGGCCATTGTCTCCGTTTGCTCAATCCTGGTTTCTTTCGGCAGTAATCTGAATTTCCTTTCTGATTTTCTTCTGAAATATCTGCCCGGCTTCAACAAGTTCCGGGTACCTGTGATGACCCTTGTTCTTCTGGAATTTGCCACAGTAGTCCTAGCCGGATATGGATTGAAACTTATTCTGGATAAGGCTGCTCACGAAGATCGCAAATTCTTCAAAATTATCAAAAATCTATTTTTCGGCAGTATTATTGTGGCAGGGATCTTCCTCATAGGAAGATCAATTTTCAGCAGTATGAATATGATTCGACCTGATGAATTAGCCAAATATGGTGCTGATCAGGTTGCACAGATCAAACAATTCCGTTTGGATAAACTTGCCAGCAGCGGCCTGCAGTCATCTCTTTTTGCCATTATGGCATTTGGTTTAACTTTATTATTGGGAACAAAAAAAATCTCCAAATATTCCTTCCTGTTCCTGATTGCAGTGCTTGTGATAGCAGACTTATCATTAGTTGATATGAAATTCCTCAAATCAGATAATCTAATAGAAGAAAAATACCAAATTAACAATTTCCAGGCTACTGAAACGGATAATTTCCTTCTGGCTGATTCTTCAACCTACCGTATTTATCCTTTAGGTGGTGAATTTCAGCAAGCCAGATGGTCTTATTATCATGAGTCTATTGGCGGTTATCATGGTGCAAAACTAAAAAGATATCAGGAAGTAATTGAAAATTGCATGAATAAACCTATCCGAGATAATGTCCCGATCAATTGGAATATTGTTAATCTCCTCAATGTTAAGTATTACATCGCAGGAGGCCAGATCCCGCTTCCTAATATGCAGCTTGTTTATGCTGATACTACCAATATGCAATTTGTTTACCAAAATCTGGAATTCATGCCCCGTGCCTGGTTTGTTAAGAATACTCAAACTCTTCAGAAACCTCAACAAATCTGGGACAGACTTAACTCCCCGACCTTTATACCTTCTCAAACAGCTATTACCGAAGAGCTTGTTTCCGGCTGCAGTGCTCCGGATACTTCTTTTGCCAAATTACAGGACAAAAATATCCACTATGCTAAATGGCAAGTAATGACCAACAAACAAGCCTTCCTCACGGTCAGTGAAATTTACTATCCTGCCGGCTGGAAAGCCTTCATTGATGGGAAAGAAACAAAAATCTACCCGACAAATTATATTCTCAGAGGAATTGTCGTACCTGCCGGATCCCATACTCTGGAATTCAAATTTGCTCCCGAAAACTACAGTCTCAGCCTTAAACTTTCTCTACTGGGTATTCTCCTCTCTCTGGCAGCCCTACTGATCGGAATTCTGCATCTCTTTCTGAAGAAGAAAGAAAATATAGCTTAATTGTCTTAATCTTTGCCCCTTTCTTTCATAGAGAGGGGCAATTTGTTTTTTGTAATATAATAATTCAAGGAAATATAATGAATAATTCAACTCCCACTCTCCTGAGTCAGGTTTCAGGACTCGACTTCACCTCTCAGCCTCTTTCCTTTGGTCTCTATGTCGTTGCCACCCACATCGGTAACCTGGAAGACATAACTTTAAGAGCACTCAGAGTTCTGCATCAGGCCGATGTGATTATCTGTGAAGAATATGCAGTCGGTAAAAAATTACTCAATCAGTATCAAATCAAAGATAAAGAGATTATTTTACTGAATGAGCATAACGAAAGAAACGAAGCCAAACAAATCATCATGAGGATTCTGGAGAGCAGAAAAGTCTTTGCTCTGATTTCAGATGCAGGCACTCCGGCTTTTGCCGATCCCGGTAATGATCTTATCTGTGAAGCACTGAATTTCCAGATCCCTGTTATCCCGATCCCTGGAGTATCCTGCTTAATGACTGCGTTAATGGCTATTTCCCTACCTGAAAAGAAATTCATGTATTATGGCTTTCTCCCTGCAAAACGGGAATTGAGAGTAGATGAGATCAAGCTTTTGGACAGATACACCGGTGTAAATATCGTCCTCCTGGAAGCTCCCTACAGATTAGCCTCAATCTTACGTGATCTTGCTCAGGTACTTGGTAAACAACGCAAAGTCATCCTGGCCTACAAATTGACCCAGTATCAGGAAAAAATCTACGATACAGATCTGGATGAATTATTGAAAATCAGTGAGAAAATTCCCAAAGGCGAATTTGTTCTGATTCTCCCCGCCCGGGCAGCTATCTCCAATCAACCCAGACATAGAAAATAACCCATTACTTCTCGATAACCATGGCTTCTCTCTAATATATTATCTATCAACCAGTTATTCCCCTCTCTTTGCAAGAGAGGGGTCAGAGGTGAGTTGAAGCGTCAGAAACAATCCTTCACTCTTTGTAATCTCAGCCACATATTTATTTTTGAAACATACTGCTCCCATTCCAGTTATTATTTACAGATCTGATTCATAGCTATGGAAAACTAAATTTTCGGAGGTCTTATGACTATTCCCGGTAATGGCAGTTATTCTGTCAGTAAAAAACTCATCCTCATTGCAATTTTGTCCATACTCGTTTTAATCCCTACAACCATGATAATATCATTAATAAATGAAAGACATGAATACAAAAATCAGGCGCAGGAAGATGTTACATCCAAATGGGGAAAAACCCAGAGGATTGGTAATCTTATTTTGTATATACCATATAATGATGATAAAATTGTACAATTTATAAAAGTACTTCCTGAAACTCTCAGTATTACGGGCAAGGTTGATACGGAAATTCGCTACAGAGGTATTTTCAAATTCGTGCTGTATAAAGGAAATGTGAGCTTAACAGGTAATATCAATAAACCGGATCTGAGCAAACTCAATATTAATCCGGAAAGTGTCCTTTGGGACAAAGCTTTTCTCCAAATGGAGATTACTGATCTGGTGGGTTTAAAAGATGTTATTAAACTAAAATGGAATGGTACTGTAGGCGAATTCTGTTCCGGACTGGAACCTGACACAGAAATTAAAACAGGAGTCATGGCTCCGGCTGCTTTCAACCCCATTGGCAATAATTCCTTTGATATCAACATCTCTTTACGCGGAAGTGAAGAACTGTATTTCTACCCCAATGGAAAAGTAACCACCGTGGATTTGGACGCAAATTGGAACAACTCCAGCTATATTGGTGCTTTCTTACCCGATTCACATACCTTCCTTAAGGGCGTTGAAAAAGCCCACTGGAAAGTACTTGATCTAAACCGGAGTTATCCTCAGCAATGGACAGGGAATTACGCTAGCGATTTCTTTCAAAAGTCCAGCTTTGGTCTGAAATTCCTCTTCGCAACTGATGTTTATAAGGAATCAACCCGGGCTGTTAAATACATGTTTCTCTTTGTGGGTTTAACTTTCATTATTTTCTTCCTGATAGAGATCATCCACGGTCGTAGAATTCATCCTTTCCAGTATCTGCTGGTCAGCTTTGCACTCCTGATTTTCTATCTTCTTTTACTGTCTCTGTCAGAACAGATAGGTTTCAACTTAGCTTATTTGATATCAGCTGTCTCAATAATAATCCTCATCGCCTTCTATGCTGTGAAAATACTCGGCAGTAAAATGTTCGCTTTACTTGTCTCAGGCTCCTTGACGCTTTTGTATGGGTTCCTGTACATCTTACTCAGAAATCAGGATTATTCACTCCTGCTGGGAAGCATCGGCCTGTTTGTCATACTCGCACTCATTATGTACTTTTCCAGAAATATCAATTGGTACAGAGAAGATGATTAACCCGTAGAGAAGCATATTTGCGTCTCAAGTGTACCAATCGTTTTTTGATGCTAATACAAAGGGCAGGATCTTATAATCCTGCCCTTTAACTTTACTAAAAACGAAAAGACGGAGATGGTATATCTTATCCCAACTCGTCACCTGTCACCTGTCACCCGTCACCCGTCACTGGTCACACGTTACTCTTCACTCTTTACACGTCACCCGTCACACATTACTCGTCACTCGTCACTATTTGACCATTAACATTTTCTTCACAGTACTGTATGCGGGAGTTTGCATCCGGTAGAAATAGATACCGGAAGGAAGAGATTTACCGTTATCGGCTCTGCCGTCCCATTTGGCTGTATAATTGCCCGGATTCAATACATTATTCACAAGCGATTTGACTTTTTCACCCTTACTGTTGAAGACATCCAATAAGACCATACCAGATTCTTTGACTGAATAGCTGATAGTAGTAGATGGATTAAAGGGGTTGGGGTATGCGTTATGAAGGTTAGTTTCTTTTATTTCTCCGGGTCCATTAGGATCAGTTTGAGTCGTATTAACCATAACAGGGCCATACATGGAAATTGTATTATCGAGTTCTATACTTTCCAACCAGTAATAATATGTGCTGTTCTCCGATATCTCACTGTCTTGGCGGGAATAAGTTCTGGAAGTGCCTTCAGTTATGCATTCAGTGATCAGAGACGTATTAATTCTGCCTGCCTGGGAGAACATATTATTCTCACTGCGGTAGAGGTTAAAACCAAGAAGTGCATCTGCAGATTCCAACTTCCATTTTAATTGAACATTATTATCATAACTGACGAAATCTGCCTTGAAATAAGATAATGTTACAGGGAGTGTAGCCGTGTCATTACCAAAGATAATTGCTATTTCACCCGATTTGGCAGGTGGAAAAATATTACCACCGACTCCGTCAATTAAATAAGTAACTCCCTGAGTACCCGGTGCATTTTCAATTCCGACTGTACAATAACTTGTAGATGCATAGGGTGATTTTTCTTTGTATTGGAATTTAATGCAATTGTTAGGATAAAGAATGGCCTGGAATGTGACATAATTACTGAAACTATATCCCCCAAAACCTAATTGATACCAGGTTACGACAAAAGCACTGCCCATATTTTGAAAGGTGATGCTTGTATGTCCGGGGTAAAACTCCATATTGTCCCAGAAAGGCGCAATAATATTGTTCGGAGTGGAGGTGTTGGGAAGCATGGCATTATTGTAATCAATAGTTCCCTGTCCGAAAGATATTACACCATTGGTACTGATATAACACTGGTTATAAGTATTGCCATAGAATGTAAAATTGAAACCAAGATCAATAGGACCCCAGTAACCATTGTCTGTCGTTCCTGCATGAGGATAATTCGGATCATTAATATCGCCGTTTGTCACGGTAGAAGTCAGATACTGAGCACCAGCATTCTCAACCCAAAGAAAAGCAGGATGATTTGGACTTGTGGAAATATTGTTGGCAAAGTAATATCCGCCATAAGACGAGGAATTATCACCTCCGCCTGAGTTTTGATCCACCTGTGTCATGAATGACCAGGTATCACCAAAAATGAATTGCAGGTTTGTGATGACAGTTACATACCAATAATACTGGGAATTGTAAGCCCAGTTTGAAGTGTAATTATAACTGGTTTGATTACCCAGATACTCACCATTCACAAGATCATGACCATGAGGAGTAGTACCGATAGTGATTTTATAACCGATAGCACCCGGTACATCAGCCCAGTCTAAAGTTCGGGAAAATACACCTACGCCTGTAGCATTATTGGCTGGTAGTGGATTCGCAGCATTACCCGATTTAGTGGTAAATTGCCAGGTCGGCCCTGTAGCCGTGAGACCGGTTGCTTTTTTGCAGACTACATACCAGCTGTATTCCGTTCCATAATAATTGTACGCCGGATAAGTATAAGAAGCTGTCGTCAGGTTTGAACCAATTTTAGCGAAAGTATATTCATCCTGCCTTTTGACATAGAGATCATAATAATCACCATTGCCAGTCCATGAAAGAGTTGTCGGATTGTTAACATTTACAGCCAGATTTGCAGGAAAAGGATCTGTGGGTGGTGTTGCCGGGTCTGCATAAGAAATGCCGAGTAACTGGATATTGTTCATCCCGCTTATTCCCGTGCCTGAAGGGGGATTATACGGATCGGATATCAGATCATATGTTAAGACATACAAGCTTCTGCTGGTGGTATAGCTGGAAGTAAACCACAACAAAGCAGCAGGAGTTTCTCCCGGGGTATTCTCATATACAGCAAGTACCAGATTATCGATATTATTGTAGTAAAATGGGGTAGTAAAATTTATGGTCAACCACTGTCCGTCAAAATTGGCTGAAGCCAGTTGCCCGCTCCAGACAGGTGTAAGTGTGGCAGGAGAAACCCAGTCATTGTTATTTGCAAAAATCGACTTGGTGGTGTGGCCCAGAAAGACCATCCAATCGGATGATTTCTCGATAAAAATAGTTCCGGGATTGCCTGAATAATTGATCTTAATACCGGTAATAAGTCCGGATCCCAGAATCTCTGACTGATAGTAGAGCTGCTGAGTGTAATTATTTTCGTAGTTGGAATTGATAGGAACCACACTGTTTGTATAAACAGAATTCCCGATACTGATCGTCGCAGAAAGACTGCTCACCGCTAAGATCAATAATATTGCCAGATATTTGTACATGTAATCTCCTTCTGAATTTTTGACCAGACTTGTGCAGTAGATTCACATAGACGCTGTCCAGCTATTGTATAAGTTGGGTTTAACTCAGTATTTATTTTATGTTTACTAAAATGAATAATCTGTCAATAAGTATTTAAAATGCTCTGAGTTGAGACAAAGAGACTCTCTCTTTTAGTGAGATTAATCTCAATTATTGAAATATTCCAAGGTTTCTTATTTGTATTGTCCAAGTAATTAATATTGAGTAAAACTCAAAATTATTTGACTAATTTTTTCAACCTTTTATTTTTTTGTTAATTTTAATACTCCTTCTTTAGATGAACCTTTATCTGTACTCGGTTGAAAAAATTCTGATTTATCTTTATAATAAAGTCCTCCGGTTGTTGAGACATAAGCTTTATCCTGCACTGAATTAATTGAAGTAATACTATGGTAGTCCAGCCCACTCGTATCCAAGGAGGTGATCTTCAAATTATCCAGATCAACTTCCCAAATCAGAGAATTTTTGTATGCACATAATTTGCCATCAAAAACGAAAAATTTTACATTGTAGGAAATTGTATAACCTGCTTCTGTCCAATTTACACCATCTTCAGAATTCCAAAGTGAAAGACTACTCAATGCCCATAGTTTATCATTGTAATAGAAAATATCTTCAATTTCGTAATGAATTGGAATGGCTTCGATATCTCCATTATTAGTGATCGAAATATTGTTGCCAACATTACAGTAATATTTTCCATTGTGAAAATATAAACTGCTTACATGATCCAAATAATCACTGACTTTTTTTATACTGAACCTGGTTACTTCAAATCGTGGTTCAGATTCCTGAGGGTATGGAATAATAAAATCAACTAGACAAAAGAATGTACCGCTGGTATCAGAATCTTTCGATGAGGAATTATTAAAGAAAAATATGAATTGATTACTTCCATTAGAAGACATATATTCTGCAAAATAAGCCGTAGTAATCGTAGCATTTTCAGAAAATGTAGAGTCTAGAAAAGCAGGCTTAAAATAAAGCAAACTAGACCCGTTGTGATAATATCGAAGTGGTCTCCCCAATTTCTTTGTCCAATTTATTTGTATTCTTTTATTGCCTTCTAAAACCCCAAAAGTGTATGATGGATTCATGTGCACCTTGCTTCTATTATAATAGTAGTCATAGTTTATCATAATAAGATAATCCGTATTGCTGGAATTTATAAAACCGCATCCATCAGGTGTTTGAAAAAAAAGAGTGTCATTTGAACTTCTTGTATTTAGAATGTCTTGAACATTAAATATTAGTCTGTTATCAATTTTCCAAGTATCAGGATCTAAGTCTTTATATTCAGTCACCTTCTTTGTACAGGACACTATTGCAATTAAAACAATAAATAAAATAATAATTTTCTTCATCATTCCCCCTTATGTTCTTTTTACTACTATTTACTAATTTTTAGAATAAATTACAAATCAAGGATATATTTGAAATGAAATTATCTTAAATCAATCTTGAAATCACATATTTGTATTATTTCTGATTGTCAATAAAAACCTACTCACTGTCCACTTATTACCCTCTCCATCCTTGGTGTTCAATTCAATAAATACAACTTTTTTATCTTAACGTTGATCAATTACCCCATCTATTTATAAGGCTAAGGCTGATTATCCCCAGTTCTTCCATCACTTCATAATCCTTCTCAATTGTTTCAATTCTTTCAATACTGCTAAACGGTGGATCTATAACCTGCTCTGCCAACCTAATATAAAAACTTGCAGCTAATTTGCTGTTCTTTGCTAAAGGAATTAGCTCTTTAGGAAAGTCCTTAACCGGAATTGATGTATAAGCCATGTTCTGATGAGAATCTATAAGTTTTTTAAAGAGGCGTAAATTCCGTACGGCATCCTGAAGGGCTTTTACCATAACTTTTTTGCTTTCATCCTTAAGTATTTTATTCTGCCTGATCAAAGGAATGTAAGCTTCAAAATCCTCAATATCACCGGTAATTCTGGATCCTGTATATTCATTAATGTCATTCTCACGTAAAAGATCTAAACAGTTTTTGACAGATGTATCCCTATCTCTTGACTTGATAAAAGGAAATGATGTTTCCAAACTTGTATAGCCCCAGTTATCGTTGTTTGACAGATATATATACAGAATGAACTCTTGTCTGGATAGTTTTTCATTCAACTTTAGAAATAGATAGTCTGACATCGGTCCGGGTGTAACAATAAATCCGTACACACCTTTTTGAATTTTATCATATTCCGCCTGGGTTATCTCGTACCAGGCTCCTCCACCCATAAACTCTTCACTCTCAAATTCTGATTGAAAAGTTATGGTCTTGATCTGGTCATACTGAATTTCTGTTTTACTCTCTGCGATATAAAAATAAGCCCAGGGTAATCTGACGGTTTTTGTGTAAAGAGTATAGCTTTGATCTTTCTTTTCTGTTTTATCTGTCCTCTGAAAAAGGATATCCCCATTTTTATGCTTTTCAAATCCAACAGAATCCTGGCTCAGTAATTCCGTGTCACCTTCACAAATATCCATATGTAAATGACCTTTCAATACTTCACCATTGATTAAGGTAATTTCCACTACAGGAGAAATAGCCCCGTCACAGGCATACAACAACGCTGCTCCTAAAAACAACAATACAAATAAAAATCCACCTTTCATTATTTCCATCCAAAATTGCTGAAACTTAATTTATCTTTGTTACACCTCTGCATTTATGTCAAATACTTTTCATTAATTTTATTGCTCCGCTGGTTCCCATAATTCAATTTTATTACCTTCCGGATCACTAATATGCACAAATTTACCATACTCATAAACACTGATCTCATCCAGAATTTCAACCCCATTTCTTTTGAGCTCTTCAACTAACTCCTCGAGATTTTCCACGATGTAGTTAAACATATAGTCCTTTGTAGATGGTGCAAAGTAATCCGTATCTGTGGGGAAGGGGCTCCACTGGGTAAATCCCTTTTTATGACTGTCTGCCTGAATCCAATGAAATCCGGCACCATACTCATCAGTTTCGAATCCCAGTTGTTCATTATACCAGTTCTTTAGCTTTTCCGGATCTTCGCACTTGAAGAATATCCCACCAATGCCTTTTACCTTTTTCATTTTTAACTCCTTTTAATTCATCTCAAACACTTTTCAGTACCATTATTTCTAGAAAACCCTTGGTGATTTTGTGGTGAGTTATAGATACTTTATCCAATTGATGCCTGACAGATTCTTTCATTTTTCTTTTCTTTTGCTTCCACTTTTCCGATAAATCAAGCTGATAGCGTCTATCCGGAAGCATCCAGATCAATTTGGATTTATAGAACATTACTTTTAAGAGTACTCCTAATGGAGAAAACTTACTTCCTTTTATTGCAAAAATAACTCTCATTTCATTTTCTGAAATATCAATTCTGCTCAATTCAATAGATATTTTCAAGTTCATTGTCAGCAGAGGAATGCCTGGTTTGACTGTTAACTCAAGATAACCCTCACTGCATACAACCCGGATCTCTTTGATATACGGATTACTGAAGTATTGCTTTAATATTCCTTCCAGCATCTGATCAGATAATTTTAACCGTAATTCTGCTTCAAATGGATTGCTTAATAAATTCTGCAAATCCCTTACAATATTTACAACTTCCGGCACTTTTTTCCCCTCTTTTGTGATAGTTCATTTAATGCTAACGAAATGATCTGTGTCAAGAAATTCATCAAAACAATTTTCTTTGAATCAATTTTACCTCGAAGTTCTTGTTAACCTAATGCTCAGTCTAAGAATTAAAAAAAAGTAAAATTATTTTTTGGCTTCCAAATTAATAAACCTATACTTTATGTATGAACATGTGTGCATATATAGGAGGAGCCCGTGGCTAATAATGAAAATGAATTCTGTGATGGCGTTTGCGAACATCCCATAACTATAAACTCAGTGAAAACTGATCTCATCTCTGACTCTAAAGCCCAACAAGTCGCAGAACTTTTTAAAATGTTCGGTGACACAACCAGAGTAAAAATACTACAAGCCTTATCTAAACAGGAAATGTGCGTGTGTGACCTGGCTGCTGTTATTGAAATGAGCCAGTCAACCGTCTCACATCAATTAAGACTTTTGAGAAACTCTCGTTTAGTCAAGTATAGAAGAGATGGACAAAATTCCTGGTATTCTCTTTATGATGAGCATATTGCCATTTTACTAAATCAGGGAATTGAACACATACAACACTGATAACATATGTTGATACTTGGCGGGAGAGAATTATTATGACCTTAAACAAGGAAAAATCTGGATCTGATCTGGATAAAACTATTTACCAGGTGGACGGGATCTGCTGTGCTGACTGTGCCAGAAAATTTGAAAAAGCTGTTAATCGTCTGCCTAAAGTTAGCAAAGCTACTCTTAATACAATGACGGGACAACTCCTTGTAGAAGGTGTTGCAGATATTAACCTGATTCGGCATTTAGGAAAAGCCGAGAATTATGTAATTAATCTGAAAGACAGGAAGAGCACAGAAAACCCTGACAGTAAGAAAAAAATTAATTGGAGTTTAACTCGTGCAGTTATATCCGGTTTAAGCTTGGTAATAGCCTTTATAATGGAAAAATCTCATCTGCCTGTTCAGGCTTTCCTGCCGATATATTCTTTAGCAATGCTCATTGGAGGGTGGGGGAATCTTAAGAAAGCAGCTCTGTCTTTACCCCGCTTAAACTTCAATATGAGCGTACTAATGAGTTTGGCTATCATAGGAGCATTTGCGATCAAACAATACGAGGAAGGTGCTACAGTTGCCTTTCTTTACGCTATCTCAGAAATGCTGGAAGCCTGGACAATGGAAAAATCACGCCGTTCTTTAAAGCAATTAATGGAAATTGCACCTAAAACTGCCCGTATCAATCGCCAGGGAATAGAATTGGAAGTATTGGTTGAAGAGATCAATGTTGGTGATACTATGATTATCTACCCGGGTGAAAAAATTGCTATGGATGGAGAGATAATTAAAGGAGAAAGTGCCATTAATCAGTCCGCCATAACCGGAGAATCTATTCCGGTAGAAAAGGGAGTTGGGGCAGAAGTGTTTGCCGGTACGATAAACTCCTATGGTTCACTGGAAGTACACGTAACAAAGCTGGTTCAGGATACAACTATCGCCAAAATTATTCACATGGTTGAAGAAGCTCAAGGCAAGCGTGCCCCTTCTCAAACATTTGTGGACAAATTTGCTTCTGTTTATACACCGATTGTAATGATAATTGCAGTTTTCATTATTTGTATCCCACCTTTACTTTTAGGCTATGAATGGACTGACTGGATTTATCGTGGCTTAGCTCTGCTTGTAGTTGCCTGCCCGTGTGCTTTGGTTGTTTCAACTCCGGTAACAATTGTTAGTGCAATCTGTAATGCAGCCAGAAACGGTGTGCTGATCAAAGGCGGTATCTATCTGGAGGAAATCGGCTCACTCAAAGCAATTGCTTTTGATAAAACAGGTACTTTGACCAAGGGTGAACCAATGGTTACCGACATTGTATCTATAGATGAAACACCTGCAGCACAAATTTTAGAAATAGCAGCCAATATTGAATCCCGCTCGGAACATCCTTTAGCACTTGCCATCGTTAAAGCTGCTAAAGATAAAGGCTGCCGTTTAATACCTGTAGAAGATTTTTCAGCCATTGTCGGAAAAGGAGCAAAAGGGACAATTGACAACCAGATAATCTATGTAGGTAATTCCCGCCTTTTTTCTGATCTGAACATTTCCCTGGAGCCTATAACTCTTAAGATAAATGAACTTCAAGAGCAGGGGAAAACAACAATGATCATTGGGACTCTGCAGAAAATCATTGGGATCATAGCCGTAGCTGATGAAATACGTCAAGGTTCCCATTCCGCCATAGCTGCCTTAAAACGGGCTGGTATCCAACATACTATTATGTTGACAGGCGATAATAAGGCCACCGCTAAAAATGTTGCCCAAACTGTTGGCATTGATGAATTTCAAGCAGAATTATTGCCGCAGGATAAAGTCTCAGTTATGCAAAAACTAATCAAAAAGTATGGTAAAGTTGCCATGGTTGGTGATGGTATTAATGATGCTCCGGTTCTGGCTCTGTCAACTGTGGGAATCGCTATGGGTGGTGCAGGAACAGACACTGCCCTGGAAACTTCAGACATTGTTTTAATGGCAGACGATCTGAGTCATTTGCCTTTTACTCTTCGTTTGAGTAAAAAAGCTCATAGAGTGATCAGTCAAAATATTTCTTTCTCTCTCATTGTTAAAGCTTTGGCAATTATGGCAGTTTTTCCCGGCTGGCTGACTTTGTGGATAGCCATCCTGGCTGATATGGGTACAACAATAATTGTCACACTCAACAGCCTGCGCCTGCTCAACGTCAAGGTTGAAAGTAAAAATTGAATTTAAAAAACCTGTGATCCTCAATTGAATGAAGATCACAGGTTTAACCCGAACTGTGCAGTGGGCAGTGGGCTATGTGCAGTGTGCAGTGGGCCGTGTTTGAGCATTGTATTCAAATCTTTCAAACAGTTCTTTTTGGGCTAAGTTTCCTCACGCCTCATCAGTTGGTTTATGGTGTTGCCAAGAGTATTTATGTTATATGGTTTCATAATAAGCACGAGAATACCATCGTGTTTTAGCTGATCGGGATTGAGGTCTGCAGAAAAACCAGTTGTTAGAGCAATAGGCAAATTTGGCCTGATCTCATGAATGAGGCGACTTAACTCGATACCAGACATTTTGGGCATTGTGAGATCAGTTATAAGCAGATCATATCTTTCTGGGTTTTCCTGAAATCTGCTGAGGGCTTCAAGACTGGAATTCACTGCCTCAGTAACATACCCTAACAGCTCCAGCATTTTCACAGTCATTTGTATGATTTCATCCTCGTCATCTACCAGGAGAATGCGACCGAAACCATGTGGTAGCCCAATATTCTTGGTAGATATTTCCGCAATGGCTGTGTTTATCACAGGGAAGTAAAGCAAGAAGGTTGTTCCAACACCAAGCTCACTGTAAACATTTACAGCACCTTTATGGGCACTTATGATACCATGAACAATTGAGAGTCCAAGACCAGTTCCCTCACCAACAGGTTTAGTCGTGAAGAAGGGATCGAAAATGCGCTCTAAAGTGTGGACGTCCATTCCTTTGCCTGTGTCTTTCACTACAATCCTCAGGAAGTCTCCTGTTGAAGTTAATCCGAGGTAATTAGCCAGATGTTGATCCACTGTCTCAGAATCCACCGATACAGTAAGGACTCCACCCGTCTCCCGCATTGCATAGTGGGCATTCGTACAGAGATTGATCAGTACTTGTTGAATCTGGGTAAGATCACCCATAACGTAACCGTTTTCAATCGGAATATTGGCTTCGATAGTGATAGTACTGGGTAGGGAAGCACGTAGAAGTTTTAGAGTTTCTTTCACCATAGGGATAATGTCGATCACTTTGAACTCCTGCTCGGTTTTACGACTGAATGCAAGTATCTGGTTGATCAGATCACTGGCACGATCAAGACCATTTAGCACGTGACTAAGATTATCATAGTTATTACTTGATTTCGGTATAGCCAACATTGTTAGCTCTATGAAACCATAAACTGAGGTAAGAATATTGTTAAAATCGTGGGCAATTCCTCCGGCAAGGGTTCCAATTGCTTCCATTTTTTGAGCCTGACGAAGTTGAGATTCCAGTTTTGCTTTTTCTGCTTCTGTCCGTTTCCGGTCAGTGATGTCGAGTACTGAAATAATACTATGTTTGGTATCCGGAATCATCATCACAACCCCGATACAATAGTGATATTCACCTGAAACATGGCGCAACCTGAATTCTTTCTGGACTTGGATTGATTCGCCCCGTGTGAGATATTCTTCCCGGAAATGCTCCACTCTGTCCAGATCATCCGGGTGTATTAAGTCAATAAAATTAATCTGATTGTCCATTTTATTGCGTGGCAAGCCTAATAAACGTTCTGATCCGGAGTTAGAGAGCAGAATATTAAATGTATTCTCATCAATGAGGAAAGTTGCTGTACCGGTATTCTCAAATACAGTACGGTAAAGTGCTTCTGATTGGCAGAGACGTAGTTCAAGTTCCTTACGTTCTGAGATGTCGGTATGAGTCCCAACAACTCTCAGCTCCTTTCCTTCAGGTGAATGTTTGATAACTAAACCACGGTCAAGAATCCATTTGTATTCTCCATTTTTACAAAGAGCCCGGTATTCGCAAGAATATCCCGGTGTGTCCTTTCTCCATTGATCCTCAACAGTTTGTTTGACTCGGATTAAATCATCCGGATGTACGATGCTCATACCATCCAGAGGAGATGGGAATTCGTCCTCAGTACCGTAACCCAATATCTGTTTGTAACGATCAGAGTAGTAGTATTCTTTAGTTTCGTTGTTTATATCCCAAACTCCGTCGCCATTGCCTTCCAACGCATATTTCCAACGTTCCTCGTTTTTTTGGAGGGATAATTCTGTTTCTTTCTTGCGAGTAATATCTACAGTCATGGTAATAAAATAGGAAGTTTGATCTTTCGAATCTTTGATTGCATAGATATATTGGGAAATCCAGCGTATATTTGGAGAGAACCAATCCGGCATCCTGATTTCAGGGAAAATCACAGCTTCTCCTGTTTTTTTGGTGTTAAGGATCTTGTCCCATTGTTCTGGAGTATAAATTTCCTGCATCGGTTCCGCGAATGGATTAGCATCAGATATGTTATTCTTTATCGGCAGTCCAGCCCATAGTTTGTGCCACGCTTCGTTACCTCGGATGAGGTTTCCCTTCATATCCCTGATGGTTATAGCTAAAGGTGAGCCTTCAAACATTGTTTCCAGCCAAAGCTGTAAGGTTTGGGCTTCTTTTGTTGCTCCTGTGCTAACATCACGAAGGTATCCAATAAAAAGGATGTCTGTATCAATAACTGTTCGCTCGATCTGCATTTCCCAAATTTTAAGATGGCCGGATTTGCCGGTAAATACTACCCGGTGCAGCTGAGATTCACTTGAAGAAATCAGGTTGGGAAATGAATCCTGCTCGATAAATCCTGAAATATCCCAACACTTTCCTGGAGCATTTTTATTGATTTCTAAAACCTCACAAGCACTATGATTGGAAAAAATTATATCTCCTTCTCTGGACCATACGAGTATTGGCGTTAACGATCTTTCAACTATCTCTTGAGTAAGAAATACCAATTTGTCAGCCAATATCATGGCTATACCTCCAAACATAATCTTCAGATTTCTTTAACCCGAACAATGCAGTAGATTCATTGCGTCTGAGCTAATCTTTTGAATCTGGATGACTTCCACACTCGCTCAAAATATATATATTATATGTAATCGCTCGTATGTAAGTCACCATTTTTCAAAATCTTTGGCTCATTCAGCAAATCTCCACTGCATTATCCGGGTTTAACATTTATTACAATTATTTATTTTGAACAAATTTGACAAAGCACTCTAATATTGTCAATTGTATTGTATAGAAATACAATCTCCCTTTTTCTGTTTTCCACTTTCCTATACATACTCTGTATGTTAAACCCGACTTGCTTAGTCCTAATCCTATGTGCTCAATCCTTATACTTACCCCTCTCTTTTCTTAGTGTTTGCCTGCGGGTTTATCCTATTTTATATTCCCACTCGTACCACTGCTTCGGATCTCTTAACCTGTCCGTGTAAGTCTGTGCAAGTCTCTGTTGTTCCGTGTTCTCAAAGCTTCTTTTCCCATAATGCATCAAATTCACATAATTTAAAAAAAAAGTTGCCAAAATTATCCAAATATCATAAAATTTGTTTTTTTAATGGAGGGTTACTATGAAAAAATTGCTCGTATTTATTATTTTTGCAGGTTTCTCCTGGCTGCAGGCTGATATTAGTGAATACTACTCCCCTCAAACCAGCTATAGTGCCTATACAGAAATAACAGAATCTCAGATACCCGGTATCTCAGCAGATGAAGGAATAGCTATTGCCGACATAGGTTTCAGCTTTCATTACGGGAACAGCACTTACACCCAGGCCACAATTTCTTCCAACGGCTGGATAGCACTTGGAACAGGTTTCCCATCTGCTATGTTCACCAATGTGATCACAACAAGTACCGGTCCGATAATTGCACCTCTATGGGATGATCTGAGTATGATTTCCGGTGCTGTTTGGTGCCAGACTCAGGGAACTGCTCCCAATAGAATATTTGTTGTGCAATACCATAATGCCAAATGGAATTATGCTTCTACTTCTCTGTTTAATTTCCAAGTTAAACTCTATGAGAATTCAACCATCAGTTTCTGCTACGGCCCTTCTACTGGCTTACCCCAGATTGCAAGTGCTTCAATCGGAATAACCCTTCCTCCCTACGGAAATGCCAATTTTTACTGCCTTAATCTGGAGAATACTTTTACAAATCTGACCGAATTTAATAACATTTCTACCTATCCGGGAAACGGTACTGTTTACTCCTTTGTTCCCTCCAATTATCATAACAGAAACCTGATCCAGAATTCCAGTTGTGAAGATGAGTTAGTCAATGGCGAGATTCCCAACTGGCAGGAAGTATTCGGCAATCTGTGGACCAGAAACAACTGGGTAATTCCACAGGATGGAAAATATCATTTTTGTGCCGGTGCTGTTGCTAATGCAGAGTTGAGACAGGATATAAATGTATCAGCTTATGCTTCTTTAATTGATACAGGAGTGCAGAGATTTAAATTTACCGGATTTGTAGAATCATTCTCTCAAAGTCCGGCTGACATGGGAAAGATTATTTTGGATTATTTGAACGCAGATAAACAGTCTGTCCTTTATTCCTGTGATCTTGGCTACCATACAAATATTGATAATTGGCTGCAGGTTTCCAACACCAGTCTGGCCCCGGCAGGCACAAGATTTATCAGAGTCCGGCTTATTTCCACCAGAGTCAGCGGTGTCGATAATGATGGTTACTTTGATCATTTATTTTTGGATGCCCTCGCTCTTGAAACTCTGAACAGCCCCTCCAATGTTGAACTTGCCTGCTCCTCAGATCAGTTCACATTATCCTGGTCTCCGGTCGAAGGAGCATATTCGTACAAAATATACTCCTCCCCCAATCCTAATGGACCCTTTACCTTCCAAACCCAAACAGGCAATCTCTTCTGGAGCGGAACTGTATCCGCTTCCTGTAAATTCTATAGGATAGAAGCTTCCACAGAAACCCCATAGAGACGCATATTTGCGTCTCTACCTTTTTCTACTGTCCACTAATTACACTAATTACTCGAATTATGAGATAAGAGAACAAATTAGTATTTAGGAAGAGAAATGGTTTTGATAATCTGGTAGAATTGTTATTCGAAGGAGTTACTTGATAAAGTCGAAAAGGCACTTTTGGAGAGTATTACCACGAATTATGCGAATTATGCTAATGACGGAAATGAGACATTTTTACAATACAACCATTCAAATTACAATGAGTTACTTTTCTAAATTACTCTCTTCTCCTAATTCGTTTAATTCGCACAATTCGTGGTAAAAATATCTCTAAAGCATCTTTCCTTTTTTCTACTGTCCACTAATTACACTAATTACTCGAATTATGAGATAAGAGAACTAATTTTGATAATCTGGTAGAATAGCTGATTCGAAGGAGTTACTTGATAAAGTCGAAAAGGCACTTTTGGAGAGTATTACCACGAATTGTACGAATTATGCTAATGACGGAAATGAGACATTTTAGCAATAAACGATTTAAATTCAATGAGCTGCTTTGTCCAAATTACCCTTATTTTTTAATATTATAAATTTTTTCCTTCTCTTAATTCGTGTAATTCGTGAAATTAGTGGACAACACTCTCGAAAAGTGCCTCTCCTTTTTCTACTATCCACTAATTACACTAATTTCACTAATTTGAAATTTTAAAAGATCTCCTGATCAGTGAAAATTAGTGTCAATCAGTGGCTAATATTCTAAGATCGTTTCCCATTAATAATTAATATTTTTTATTCCTCTCTTCTCCTAATTCGTTTAATTCGCACAATTCGTGGTAAAAATATCTCTAAAGCATCTCTCCCTTTTTCCAACTTTCAACTCTCAATTATCAACTATTCCCCCAGTTGTCCGTGTTAGTCCGTGAAAGTCCATGTTCGTCCGTGTTCCCCAAGTATCTTTATTTGCTCTCCTCACACAAATTTATACTCTGTAATCAAATAAATCTTGACACTAAAACAAACTGTATGATTAATTTGATTCGTATATTGCTTGGTTAACAAGCAGGGACTGATGGCGTTGAACTTTCCCCAGATATATCTGATTAATGAGATCTGTTGATCTTAAATCAAAAGTTATAATTATATAAATAGGAGGAATATATAAAAAAAACAGTTACTTTAACACTGCTGTTGTGCTGCAGTATTTATCTTTTCAGTTGGGCGGGTGAGGGAACATCAGAAAATCCCATAAAATTGCTCTACCATCTGATCTGGCTGATCTGGCAACAGCTGTGAACGGTGGTGAATCGCAGGATGGAGTTTATTTTGAGCAAACCAGCAATCTCGATCTTTCCGCTTATCCTAACTGGATCCCGATAGGTATCGATGAGCCCAATCCTTTTAGCGGAAATTATAACGGACTGGGGCACTCTGTTACAAATTTGAATCAGAACAGATCAGCAGATCTGGCGGGTTTGTTCGGAGCTATGATTAAAAGCAGTGGATATGGAGAGTTGTCCAACTTAACTGTTTCCGGAACTGTGATTAATTCAGCTCTAGACGCAACTTTACTTGTCGGAGCAATACTAAATTATAATATCTATAACTGTCATACTTCCGGATCAGTAAACGGTAGTCGGTATGCAGGCGGATTTGCCGGAGTTATATTCGGATGTAATGTTAATGGCTGCTCAACTAATATTAACCTGGTTAATACAGATATAGAATGCGGTGGTTTTACTGCTCATGCCGAAAACTCTATCATTAGTAATTGTTTTTCCACAGGCTTAGTCCGTTCGGGGGATTTGGCCGGTGGATTCATGTGCTATTCCATTAATAATCTAGTTGAAAACTGTTATTCCCGTGCCAACCTTGTACGCACCACTGGTACAAGTGTGCAATTTGCGGGCTTCATTATTACTAACGGTACTGACTCGTCCACTAATAACTGCTACTCTACCGGATGGCTCAAAGAAGGCTCTGAAGCAGGGGAAAACCTTCCCATGTCGGGGTTTATCCTCGGGAATATTGGAACAATTAGCAATTGTTTTTGGGATGAGCAAGCTTCCTACTGTACCTACTCCGCAGGTGAAGGAGAGGGAGTTGAAGGGAAAACAACTGCCCAAATGACTAATATGACAACTTTCTCCTCTGCCGGTTGGGATATTTCTGCCAGTAATACAGGAACAGTTTGGAATATTGGTAACAGCCATAATAATGGCTACCCCTATTTTAGCTGGCAATATTCAGGAGGCACTCTGCCCGTTACTTTGTCCTCCTTTACAGGCTTATACTCTACTTCGAACAATGTTACTCTTTCCTGGACTACCCAGTCTGAAAGCAGTATGCTGGGCTATAACATTTACCGGAATACCTCAGATAACTTTGAAAACTCCGTAAGAGTCAACTTTAGTATCATTCCTTCTCAGAATCAGTCTGTTACACATAACTATTCTTACTCTGAAACAGATTTTGCACCAGACACCAATTACTACTATTGGCTGGAAGCTGTGCAATATGACGGAATGATTCAATCTTTTGGGCCGGTATCTATTAAAACTGGTGGCTCTGCTACTTCTCCGGAAGAACAGATCTTTTTCACCAAACTCCATAATGCCTATCCGAATCCCTTTAATCCCAGTACTTCTTTAGCCTTTGAACTCGCTAAACCGTCTCAGGTTAATATCGAGATCTTTAATGCCAAAGGGCAAAAGATCTGTACTTTAACTGAGAGAAATTATTCTGCCGGAAAGCATTCAGTTGTCTGGAATGGTAAAGATTTTCAACAAAAACCCTGCGGTTCCGGTGTTTACTTCTCTAAAATGACTGCCGGTACTTATAAACAAATCAATAAAATGATGCTCATCAAGTAGAGACACATATTTGCGTCTCAATTCCAGGTATTGTATTTTGGGCTGACTCCCGCGTCAGCCTTTTTTTCAACTCTCAACTTCTCTTGTCTATCAAGTCAATAGAGTCCATACTGTCCCTGTAGTCCATATAGTCCATCAAGTCCATTTATACCCTCTCTCACAATAAGAATCCTCTCCGATCCGTGACTAGCTGCCTGATCTGCGTCATTCCGCGTTCTATTAAGCGTCCCATCCGACTGCCCTTATTTCAAATTTCGTTCCTTTAAAAGTTTTTCCAGTTCTTGATTATCTTTGGGTTTAGTTATCAGTTTATAAATAAAATACAATAAGATCAGGGATAGGAATCCCCATCCATTCACCACAATGCTATAGATTACAATACCGATCAGGATTCCAATGAAGAGTGCATTTGTAGTGGAATTTGATTTTCTTTTTTTTGCTTCATCCAGCAATTGCTGATCTGTTAACTCTGAAAGTTCTTTTTGATTCATTATTAATCTCCCTGGTTTAGTCTTAACAAGATTATACCGGATTACACCTCTCAAAGGTCCATCAGATTGTGAATGATCACAAATATCTGGTGGTCCGGCTAGTTAATGTTTCATTTTTACGTATCGAATTTTGAATGTCAAGAAAAATGAATTCCGTGCCTTGTATATGGGTAAACCCATATTGTGTCTGCTTCTTTCTTTATCCACTAATTACACTAATTTCACGAATTATGAGATAAGAGAACTAATTAGTATTTAGGAAGAAAATGGTTTTGATAATCTGGTAGAATATTTGATTCGAAGTAGTTACTTGATAAAGTTGAAAAGCAATTTTGGAGAGTTTTACCACGAATTGTGCGAATTATGCTAATGATGGAAATGAGACATTTTACCATTATCACCATTCAAATTACATGGAACAGCTTTTTTTAAACTACTCTCTACCTTTAATAGTTTTATTTTTTCCTCTCATCTCCTAATTCGTTTAATTCGCACAATTCGTGGTAAAAATATCTCTAAAGCATCTCTCTTTCTTTTTCTATCCACTAATTACACTAATTTCACGAATAATTTTTTTTAATATCTCCTGATCAGTGGAAATCAGTGTTGATCAGTGGCTAAACTCTCTAAAAATTCTCCTTCTCTTAATTCGTGTAATTCGTGAAATTCGTGGACCACAACTCTCGGAAAGCGGTTTAGTTAAACTTGACATCGAACATGATCTTTCGTTTATTGTTTATAGTTTAAGTGGAGGGTTTTATGGATATTATTAAAGTACTTTTTGTTTTTGGTGCCTTATATCATTTGGCTTTTGCTATTTTTCACATGTTTTTCTGGAAGCTTTTCAACTGGAAAGAGGAACTCAGGTTGATGACATTCCGCAACAGAGGTATCCTCCAGATTCAAAACATCTGCCTGATAGTGTTATTCCTGGGTTTAGCGATTATGCCTATTCTTAGCTTGAATGACCTTTACGAGACAAGGCTCTGGAAATTTTTGCTGCTGTTTATATCCCTATTCTGGTTTGTCAGAATGATCTGCCAATACTTTTTCTATAAGCTCTCGACCAGCCTTTCCCGGGTTTTTTTCGTAATCTTCTTTCTGGGGTTCCTCAATTATCTGATCCTTTTTATCCTGGTCATTCAGGGCTATGGGCTTATGATAGATTAATTCTCAATTTCCCCTTCTCTCGCCCATTTCGTCCATATTGTCCATACAGTCCATCTAGTCCATTATCCCTATTTCAGAAGAAGTACTTTCCTGATTTGGGAGGTATTGGCTTTTAGTCTTACGAAATAGACGCCTGAAGATAGCGTTTTACCTGAATTATCTGTTCCGCTCCAGATAGAAGTATAGCTCCCTGGTTTGAGAAACTCATGTACTTGATTTTTGACTAATCTACCTTTGATATCATAAATATCCAGTTTTATCAAACCGGAGTTATTTATGGTAAAAGAAATTTTAGTCGAGGGATTAAAAGGATTGGGGAAGATTTTCAACAGGCTTTCATTAACCGGATTCTCTGAATCCTGATTATTTACTTCATAACTGAACTCTGTTCTCGTAGTAGTATCCCAGTCAGAATCGTTCCACTCATTAAAATAGGAAGTACTCAGACGATTTTCATCGTATATATTGATTATTTGGTTTACATTAGTCCATTGCCCACTACTATTACTTTCATATACATTTCCACTGTAAAGCTCATTTTGGTAATTGTACGTGACTCTGTCACTGTTTTGGTATTGACCATCAGTAAAAAACTGCACTTCCCGGATACTAAGCTTTCCTTGAGGATCATAGGAAAACTGAGAAATTGCACTCATAGAAGAGTCAGCTCCTGTCCACCAATATGTAGAATATCTGACAAGTTCATCTTCTGACCATTCAGCATAATTTCGTACCCAGTTTGTCCATTGATTACTGTCATAATTGTATTGTTTAACATCATACTGAATAATGTTACCATTACTGATCACAAATAAAGTTCTAAATCTATTGCTCCAGGTATCGGAATTATTTACATCATTATAGAATTCATTCATTACTCCGTTTTCATCATAAATATAACGCTCTCTGAAAAGATCATACCAATTGTTTCCTGTCAGACATGACATGATGATCTGAGAAGGTTTACCGAACGAGTCATAAGAGACATTGAATTTGTAATGATCTTCACCATCGCTATAATAGTGATTTTCGTAAATTAATGCCGGTAGGTTATTTAAGTAATCGACTTGAAAGCTGCTTGTTGTTACCCAGGAAGTATCATTTAAACTGTAGCTGTGCTGATCATTGTAACCTAATGTTGCAATGTCATACCACAATTTGTAAAAACCAGGATAGAAATCAAAATAAACAGGCTGAATTCCTCCAAGATTCCGGAATGCATTTATTCGACTATTGACAATAGTATTAAGAGAATTCCGGGTATCCATTTTCTCTGAAACTGCATTAAGAAATGTCACTAAGAGAATTAGAATAAGACAAGTCAATACAAATTTTTTCATAAAACCGCTCCTAAAATTTAAATTATACAAATATAATGATGTAGTTTATGTCAATAAATAAATTAGGAAAAATTCTGGAGAGAGATTTTACTCCTTTATTGCCCCTATGCTGCATTGTTCGGATTATGCTCCCCTGTCCATTTTCTCCATTCCGTCTGTATAGTCCCTATTGTCACTATACTCAAACAACTATTGCCGACCTGTTGTCAGACAGTAATATGGGATAATATGGGGTTTCTGTAACCGGACTATTGGGGTCTATGCCCTTTCTGTGAAAATGAAATATTAACCGGACAAGTACCGGACAAGTACCGGACAAGAAAACAATTAGAATTCACTTTCTGTCAATTTCTCCCTTCTCTCACTAACAACAATTTCCCCTCTTGTCCCTGTTCTCAAAGCACCTTTATCACCTGACTTTGGTTACCATTTTCGCCAAATTTGCACAATTCGTGGTAAATAGCATCTTTTCTTCTTTTTCTATCCACTAATTACACTAATTTCACGAATTAGAAAATCATAAAAGATCCGTTCATCAGTGGCCAAACTCTCTAAAAGCATCTCTCCCCGCCATATTTTACAAACACCACCTATCTAATTTCTATAATCTAACTTGTCCAAAATACACTTCTCTCTTAATACTATAAATTTCTCTTTCTTCTCTTAATTTGTGTAATTCGTGAAATTCGTGGACCACACTCCCGAAAAGCGTCTCCCAGTTCGTTTAATTTGCACAATTCGTGGTAAAAATATCCTAAAAGCATCTCTCCTTCCCCTCACTCACATTAAGAATCCTCTCAATCTGTGACTTTCTGCCAAATCTGCGTCATCCGCGTTCTATTAAGCGTCTCATCCTGAAAATCCTGTATATACATGCAATGATGTCTCTGAAAATTTCTCTTCTTCACCTGCTAAATCCTTAATCTACCTACTCACCCCTTAATACTTGCTTGCGGGTTTCAATACTTTTCTTTCTCTGTCATTCCATTCACCATTTACAGTTTACCATTCACAATTCTATACGTCCATACATAAAAAAACAGGCGAAAATTAAGAAACTCGTTTTGTATTGACATTAGAAGGCGATTTATAATAACTTGGATTGAGAGGTGGATTTGAAGAGGTTAAGCTGTTCGACATTTCCGAACAACTCATCATGGATTTACCACGAGAAAGGAGGTTTATATGAACAGCCTTGAGAATACTGACGCAAGAAGTGATGAACTTATTTCAGGCATTGAAAAACTGATTAATACAGTGCAAATCAAACAGCAATATATTTGAATTCCACTTTAAATATATTGTACTGGTCTATTGGCAGATATATTTTGTCAAAACTTAAACACGAGGTTTATTCTGGATACGGCAAACAGATTCTTGCGACGCTGTCGCAAACATTAACTCTGATTTGGGCAAAAGAGTTAAGCCGTTCGGAATTTCCGATCAACTGCTATTGATTGGAAAAATGATAACATCAATTTTTATTATTTCGATATGAATATCTGGAGGGTAAGTTTATGGAAAGTATTAGTAAACTTAACGAAGTTGAATTTTCAGAAGAATATGTCATCTTTCTGAAAGAAATAAAAAGCAAAATTATAGCAAGTAAAATTAAGGCAGCAAAATTGGTTAACCAAACATTTATTGATTTGTATTGGTATATTGGACAAATGATAGTTACCAAGCAAGAAAAACTTGATTGGGGAAAATCCGTGGTGGAAATGCTTTCAAAAGATCTAAAATTAGCGTTTCCTGATATGACGGGATTCTCACCCCAAAATCTTTGGCTTGCCCGTCAATTTTATCTGGAATACAAAGATTCACTAATTCTCCAACCGTTGGTTGGAGAATTACCTTGGAGTCATAACATAATAATTTTGCAAAAAGTTAAAGATGAAGCTTCAAGATTTTTTTATCTCGAATCAACTGCAAAATTCGGATGGACTAGAAGTGTATTATTGAATCAGATTAAAGCTCAAGCATTTGAACGTAGTAGTATAGAGAAATCTCATAATTTTGCTAAAACTTTGCCTGTTCATCTTTTAGAGCAAGCAGATGAAATGTTAAAAAAAGTAGAATCAATTTAGAATTTCTAGGGATAGCTCAACCTTTACAAGAAAAAGAATTGGAAAGGAGATTATTACGGAAACTAAAGGATTTTCTAATAGAAATTGGGTATGGCTTTTGTTTTATTGGAAGTCAATACAGGCTTACACTCGGTAAAAAGGAATATTATATTGATCTTCTTTTTTATCATAGATTTTTGAAATGTTTGGTAGCAATTGAACTTAAAACTGGATCTTTTAAACCTGAGTATGCTGGAAAAATGGATTTCTATCTGGAATTGCTTAATGATTACGAAAAAGACAAAAATGATAATCCATCGATTGGTATCATCCTTTGTGCAGAAAAAGATAAAATGGAAGTTGAAGTTAGCCTTAGAACAAAAACTAATCCTATTGGAGTAACCACATACCAACTATATCCTGAGCTACCTGAAGAATATAAGGGAAAACTGCCTAGTCAGAAAGACTGGCAAAGATTATTGGAGTTTTAGAACAGAATCTTACAGAAGAATAAAAATTGCCAGATGAAACAACCTTATGAAAATTCGGAAAATCCGAATTATCCGTCAAACCAACAAATTTTGCGTCTCATACATAAAAATAGATTTGCGTCTCAAATACCTGGGATTCGGCTTACAATAGCAATAAATATACTCAAAAACAGATTAATGTGATAAAATCTCAAAAAACATTTACAAAATAGAGAATATGATTTTAATGGGGACTATTAAGGAGGTTGTAATGTTAGTACAATTCAGTGTTGATAACTTTCGTTCCTTTAGGAATAAAATTGTTTTTAGTATGGTCGCTTCACCTATTAAAGAATTACCAAGTCATATTATTTCCTGTGATTCTCTAAAACTCCTTAAAACAGGAATCTTGTATGGAGCTAATGCAAGTGGAAAGACAAATCTGCTCAAAGCAATTAATTTCATGAAGAATTTCGTTTTGAATTCCACAAAAGATAAAGATTTCCTGAAAAGTTTTTCCAAAGATTTGTTTCAGTTGAATAAGAAGAATCTGGAAAGTCCAAGCGAATTTGAAGTAGTGTTCCTTATAGAAGAAATACTCTACAGGTATGGATTTACAATATTGAATGATGAAATAGATAAAGAATGGCTTTATTCAACAAATACTAAAAGCAGAAAACCTCGGGAATCACTTCTTTTTTCTCGTGAAAGAGATGAGATTACTGTCGGAACCAAATTTAAGGAAGGAAACGGCAAAACAAAAATGACCAGACCCAATTCCTTATTTCTTACTTTAACTGCTATGCTGAATGGAACTGTCTCAACAGAAATAGTGAAATGGTTTGAAAATATAATAATTATTTTAGAAGCCAGGGAAATTGATCCTTTAAACACTGTACACTTACTTGAGAAAAAAAATATTGATTTGAAAGATGTTTTGCACTTTCTCTCTAAGGCTGACTTCAATATCAAAGCGATAAGCATTGAACCTCAAAACATTAGTACAAATGGTGTACCGGAGTATCTCAAGGAAGTTATACTTGAAAACGAGAAAACCGACATAGTCAAAGGGTATAATGTAAAAACCACACATCAGTTGTTTGATTCTAATGATGATCTGTCGGGTGAAAAGGAATTAGAATTGTTTTATCATGAATCCAAGGGTACTCAAAAGTTTTTCCATTTAATAGGCCCTATCTTGCAGACCATTAAAAATAATGGCATTCTGTTCATTGATGAAATTGAATCAAGCTTGCATCCCTTGTTAACTCGTGTGATCATAGAAACCTTTACGAACAATACTGATAGAAATAATCACTCTCAGGCTGTGTTTACCACTCATGATACTTCCCATTTGGATGGATCACTTTTTAGAAGAGATGAGATATGGTTCTCTGATAAGGATTTTCAAGGGGGGACTGTCTTATTCTCTTTGGCTCAGTATAAGCAACCACAGGGGAAAGTCAGAAATGACGAAGTTTTCCGCAAGAATTATCTCAACGGAAAGTATGGGGCAATTCCAATCATAAACTCAGAAAGTTTAATGGACAATTGAGAGTAGATATATGAAAAAGAACTATTTCAGCAAGTATGAAAGGCTTATCATCCCATTCACCATTAACAATTAACCATTCACTACTCTATTCGTCCATACATAAAAAAACAGGTGGAAATTAAGAAACTTGTTTTTTATTGACAATGAATTGCAGTATAGAATTATATAAATAAGTAGGAGAAAATATGGATAAGATGATCGAAAATGAAATTAGCAGTCTGATTACTAAGATTGTTGAAGTAGTACATGTTCACAAAATTATCCTTTTTGGCTCTTACGCTCAGGGGACTTCCAATCAGGACAGTGACATTGACCTCTGTATTTTGACAGATGAAATAAAAGGAAAGTGGATGTTATGACCGAAATCAGAGAAAAAGTAGGCTTCTCAGCAAAGCATCCTCTTGATCTTCTTGTGTATAAACCGGAAGAGTTTTATCGCCGGGCTGACTCTTTAACCAGCATGGAAAGCAATATTCTAATGAAAGGAGTTGTGCTCTATGGATAGAGAATTCAAGAATGGAAGCAGAAAAAATGTTTTTAATGAGAGTGATAAAACAGAACTTAAAGCTGAGTTAAATGATAAACTAGAAAAATCAATTGTTTCATTTCTAAACTCGAAAACTGGTGGTGATATATACATTGGCATTGCTGATGATGGAACTGTTTTAGGAGTAAGCAATCCGGATAAACTACAACTAACCATAACTGATCGAATAAAAAACAATATTTTACCTACCTGCCTAGGTCTTTTTGATGTCTATAGTGAAGAGTTAGATAGCAAGTTGGTAATTCATATTGTTGTATCAAGTGGAACAGAAAAACCATATTACTTGAAAGGCTTAGGTATGTCTCCTGCTGGTTGTTATATTCGTATTGGAAGTGGGGCAAAACAAATGGATCTCAAAATGATTGATAAATTCTATTCATCAAGAACAAGAAGCTCTTTGAGAAACATTGTGTCCCCAAGGTATTCAGAGCATACTTTTGCTCAACTGAAAATTTATTATGAAGAAAGGGGATTTCAGTTAAATGAAGCATTCCTCCAGAACCTTGATTTATATACTGCTGATGGAAAATTGAATTTTGTTGCTTACCTACTTGCAGACAAGAATAGCGTATCAATTAAAGTTGCGAAATATGCAGGTACAGACAAATGCGATTTGATAGAAAATGAAGAATATGGCTATTGTTCCATAATTAAATCAACCGAACGTGTTCTTGATAAATTGGAAATAGAGAATAAAACTTTTGCAAGAATAACAGGAAATGCCAAACGCATAGAGTGGCGAATGATTGAGAAAATTGCATTAAGAGAAGCATTAATCAATGCAATTGTACATAATGACTATTCGCGTGAGGTCGCTCCAGTGATCGAAATCTACTTGGATAGACTTTCAATAACTTCTTATGGTGGACTAGTTGAGGGATTATCAGAAGATGAATTTTTTAATGGACGCTCGATTCCACGTAATCGGGAATTGATGCGAGTGTTTAAAGATTTGGAACTGGTGGAACATTTAGGATCAGGTATGAACCGCATTCTGAAAGCATATGATCGAAGTATATTCAAATTAAGCGAAAATTTTCTTGAAATTGTTTTCCCTTTTGCTAATGAAAATGTACAAGTAACCGAGCAAGTAAAACAGCTTCTAATTTGCATTAGTAATAATGAAATGAGTATCAAAGAAGTGCTTGCTAAAATGAATTTAAAACGCCGACAGACTTTAATGCATGATTTAATCAAACCTGCACTGGCTCTGGGGCTTATAGAATTGACTAATCCCGAATCACCTAAAAGTCCAACCCAAAAATATCGATTAACTAATAAAGGAATTAACTTTAAGGATCAGTTGAAAGGCTTTTAATCAGAGTGTTAATTTGAATAAAAAGCAATGAAACCGGACAAGTAACCGGACAAGTACCGGACAAGTAAATCAATAGGTTAATATTGGATTAAATACCTTTATTTAATACCTATTTTTAATCTGGCCTCCTTACTTCCCAGTGTCCGTCTTTCTTTGAGCCAATATAGGAAGCCTTACCGTCATTTTTTAAGTTTTAGTACTGCTTTTTCAATCCCACCAAGTAACTTGTTAGTTAAATTGGTAACCTCTATTAATGAGTCTGGTCGAAAAACCTCAAACTCTCAAAGCTACTTTTTTCCTTCTTCTCACACTCATTTAAATTTGAATGTTTAAAACCACTACTCTCGATTCTCTTTTTGTGGCTAATACACCTTTTTGGAGTGAACGCATTAATTAAGAAACTTGTTTTTTGTGACATTAGGGGGCGATTTATAATAAAAAAAAGGCAATTGGGCAACAGCTTGTTGCCCTATTAACTCTCATTGAGATTTGAGAATGAGGAAAGTATGGTTCATCCAGTGTAGTTACTTGGAAGTCAGAAATGACGAAGTTTTTCACAAGAATTATATCAACTGAAAATATGGGGCAATTCCAATCATAAACTCAGAAAGTTATTATGTCAATCGGTTCTTCTGTTGTAACATGGATTTGTTAGTTCATATTTTCCCTGTTTCGAAATCCATGACAACTTGTAATCTGTTAATTAGTGATTCAGAAGGCCGTAAAAATTAAAAAAGTTTACCTAGCCTCAAGAGAAGATATTACTCGTCTAATTTTAGATCAGCTTCCGGATGTTTTAGACGAGAAACAAAAGCAAAATAAGATACGAAACCTGCTTCATGGTATGTCAAGCAGTGGCTTAATTACTTGTAAGAGAAGAGGTAATAAAGTGGAGTGGCTGTTAAAATAGTCTCGTCTAAAAATGATAAAATATTTTTTAAATTAGACGAAAGATTAGACAAGACAAGATTTGCCAAGCTAAGTTTTATTTTATGGTACTATAGTAGATTTTGTAACTGGCATTCCGCTATTTAAGCAGATTTATTTAAACACAAAATCATAATCTTATGTCCTGGCGGACTGGGGTGGCTGGTTATTTATACCGGCAGTTGAAACGGTCCGGCTATACATCTTTTGTCCTACGGACAATTGGAGAAAATCTCAAACGCATTACCCATGAAAACAAAAAGAGACGCAAATTTGCGTCTCTACTTATAAAATGCTATACAGAGACCATGACATGTTTATATTATCAGCAAATGGGAGATATGAATTCTGATGAGTCAAATAAACAAAATTGGGTCACAATTAGTAAAATATTATAAAACAATAAGTTATCTCCGAGTACTTGGAAGTTATCTAATTCTCAGTCAAATAACAGTCAAATAAGATTACACCCAAAAAGGCTGATAACGAGTATGTTTTCTGGATTCGCTTTCCGGATCATTCACATGGCACGGGAAAACAAAAAGAGACGCATATTTGAGTCTCATTGCGTCCTAATGTGTGTATGTCTCATGTGTCCCGACAAACAAAAAGTCACGTAAAACAAAAAAGACGCAAATATGCGTCTCTACGGTGGATTAATTTTTCTGGATCTTTTTAAGCTTATACAGGAGTTTACCTTTTTTTGAGAAAGCATCTTCTTCTTTGGAAGCATCATTGTAAATATAAAGGTAATTATGTTTGATTCTGAATAAATATAGTGTCTTTTCATTCTCGGTTCCCAAAAAGATAGCATCACCATCAGAAAACATTGTATCAAGCAGGATTTGATAAAATTTGATGTTTGGAAAACCTTCTACGGTTTGATCAGTGCGGAAAGTTACTATTGGCTTTTTGGGATCAGATTCGTTAATATAGGATCCTGCTAAAATTATTGAATTAAGTAATGAATCAAGAGGAATACATTTTACATATTCTATCTCTTTCGGGGGAGTGAAATAATAATCTTTAAAGAATAAGGAGCCTTTTGGGTTCAGTTCAGGATTAAACTGCATCTGATATTGATGAAATTCTGCTCTGTCTATGAATATCAGAGAATCATTTCTGTCTAAGGTCGCTTTAAACAGACCACTACTGTGAA
This sequence comes from uncultured Candidatus Cloacimonadota bacterium, assembly GCA_964419225.1. Classification (GTDB taxonomy): domain Bacteria; phylum Cloacimonadota; class Cloacimonadia; order Cloacimonadales; family CAYQPF01; genus CAYQPF01. The sequence continues at coordinate 37,978 of CAYQPF010000028.1, forward strand.
AAGCATCCAACAAATATGCTCCAAAAATATTATCATCTTTCTCATCAATAAAAGCACTTATATATGTCCAAGGACTGCTTTTTTCTAAAGCAAGAGTAGGTGATTTTGTTTTAATCAGTTCCAGATAGTAATTTTTATCCAACCATTCACCAATAATATATTGTTTTATTTTCAATTTTTCTTCAGAAGAATATGTTTTTGTAACAGGTTTTGTTCTAATACTTTGATAATATTCGTTGGCTACATCACTAAGTTGTGAAAATAGCATTACAGAACATATAATAAATAACGAGATACATAATATTTTTTTCATTAGAAACCTGTTTGGTAAAAATAAATATGGAGCGGGAGGCGGGGCTCGAACCCGTGACCCTCAGCTTGGGAAGCTGATGCTCTACCACTGAGCTACACCCGCTCGTATGTTGTTCTTTTATAGGAAGGGAGAAATTCGTCAATCTTTTTTTAGATTGGCAAAGAAATCCTCGATAGTCTGCATGTTGCGTTCGACTGTTTTATTGCCGGGTTTGTGATGACATTTAGCACATTTGATGTCATAACTGGAATTGATAACCCCACATTCGGGGCAAGTATAGTCTTCAGCCATTTTGGCCCACCATTTTTGCAGTCCTTCGGTTTTGACTAATTCCAGGGATTCCCATAATTCAAGCCTGTGAGGCATTTTAGTCTGGAATTCTTTGAGAGATTCACAGGGGAATTCGTCACATTCCGAGCAGAACAGAATGCCTTTTTTCTCAGAGCAGGATCTGAACTCACACAGTCTGCATTGGGCACTGACTCTGCCACTACGGCAGCCGTCGCATTTAGTATCTTCTATCGTCTGACCCAGGCGGGAAGCATAGTAGATGAGTTTGGCTTCATCGTTTTCCTGGGTAGCTATATATACTCCGCAGGAAGGACAGAAGAGTCCGCATACTGCAGCAACTTGAATATCCGGCTTTTTTTCCATGAAATTACTCCATATATTTTAAAGAGATTGAATCTATTTTAGGTGTCAGGTGTCAGAAGAGAAAGTCTGACATGTCTGACTGATCTGATGTGTCCCTACAAATTATTAATGCTAAAATTTATTTTAATTTCCATGCATTTATGCAGCATGACAGAGACCGGGCAGATATTTTTAGCAGTTTCCCAGGCTTTTTCGGCATCTGCCTGAGTCATGTCGGAAGAAGTGATTTCTACAGTTAAGGTTGCGTCTGTCAGGACTGTAGGATGGGTTGTGAGGCGGTTTGCTTGGGCATCGATCTGCAAACCGGTTATGGTCTTTTGCATTTTCCGGAGAACAAGAGCCATACCTGTCCCGATACAAGTGGAAAGACTGAACAGTAATAAATCCAGTGATTTGTATCCTTCATCATCACCAACAGGAGGAACATAGTCAACATGAACAGGTTCTTTACCATCGGCAGTACAGGCAAATTTAACTTTTTGATTAATCAGTTTTACTTGAGTTTGCATAAGTGTAGTATCCATATAAACTCCTTCAGATAATTATCAATTATTAATTATTAATTGGGAGAGGTGGAATAGGCTTTTCTTTTCATAAAAAATACATATTCCAACAACAGTATCAATTAGGAGTAAGGCAAATGAAACAGGTTTTTGAGTCAAGAAAAAAGAGACTATTTCCGAGAGTGTTGTCCACGGATTTCACGAATTACTCGAATTAAGAGAAGATAGAGAAAATTATAATAATATGGGAGAAGGGTAGTTTAAAGAAGGCAGATTATTGTAAACAGAAGGGTGGTGTTGGGAAATGTAGTGGGGAGAGACACGTTTCGAGACATTTTACCACGAATTGTGCGAATTAAACGAGTTGGGATGGGAGAGAGATTTATAGT
>CAYQPF010000029.1:0-39325 GCA_964419225.1 uncultured Candidatus Cloacimonadota bacterium
ACAGGTTTGAACGACCCATAACACCAGGAATAGCGTTTCTGACACCTGCAACACCGTGATAATTAAGAATATTGTTGTTATGCCCGTGCCCCCACAGTGCCACCTGAATATTTGTACGAGCAATAAGGTCAAGTACACTCTTGTAGTTGAGCATTGCATCATCCAAAGGATAGTGATTAATAAAGATCACAGGTTTATCCTTAGGCAGTGTCTTAGTAAGAGAATCGAGCCAGACAATACTTTCACGAGGAACAAGAGCAGGAGCCATACGCATGTTGGGGCCTGAATTACAACCGATGAATTGTATGCCACCAAAATCAAAGTTGAAATGTTCATAGCCAAATACTTTAGCAAATGTATTGCATCCACTTTCACTCCACTTGGAATCATGGTTACCTGCAACTATAAAGTACGGAACAGTGAGTTTATCCAGAATTGACTTTGCCCGTTCTATCTCAATGTCTGACCCGAACTCGGTAATGTCTCCAGCCAGAATAACAAAATCTATGTCGGTCATTGAGTTTATATCCTTTACCGAATTCTCCAGGTCTGCAGAGGCAGGAGCGGCTTCAGAAATGTGAAGATCTGCAAGATATGCAAACCTTACAACTCCGTTTTTTGCACTGATTGTAAGACCAATCAACAGACAAATTATAAGAAGAAAAAATTTTCTGTGTATATACATGGTATAATATAATTAATAATTCAAAACAGATGTAATATGACAAAAATACTTAAAATAAATAAGCGGAAATGGCAAGAAGATAATTATTACATAAATATTCTTTATTATTCTTAGAATTAGCCAAATAATTGTTAAAAAAATCTTGTAACCATAGCATTTTTAGATTATATTTGTTGGATATAAAATAAATTAACGGTGGTCAGAACTTCAAACATTGTGATTCACCGTCATTTTTCGTTCAAAAACAATACTATGAAAAACTTATTGGTAAGATTGGAGCGGATTATCTGGGCGATGATGCGCAACTACATGCCCAGGTGGACCATATTCGCTATAGATTTATTTATTGTAATAATCGCATATACATCGCTCTGGTTCTTTCGCGACAACATTGCTGCTACAAAATCTCACCATTTTGCATTAAAAATTATAGTCGTAATAATATTCTATGCTGTATCCGCTGTTCTTTTCAAGACTCATCACGGAGTCGTAAGATTCTCCACAATCAGCGACCTCAGAAGACTATCCTTCTCTATACTATTTGCCACACTTCTCTTTGAAATTTTCAGCATTACTATAAACGGCACCAACCTTGCAAACGGACACCTTATCCAATTCAACCTCTGGTTACCTGTCGTACTTGGTTTTATTGTGATAGCAGGGCAACTGATGTTCCGGTTCATGGTCAAGACAGTGTATGAAGGTTTTGAAAAGAGGTATGAGAAGCAGAAGACAAGAGCGTTTATCCTGGGTAGCGATTATGAATCGGTACTTCTTGCAAATTCAATCAAGGACGAGAAAAGTAATCCTTACGAACCAGTAGCATTCATAACACTTAATGATGCACAGGTAGGCAGGTCTGTTGGCGGATTGCCAATATTGTCGGCCAGAAAAGGTCTGCTGAACCTTATGGTTCACTATAAGGTGCAAACTCTTTTACTATACAAGTCACAACTGGATTCTATGCCAAAAGAGTTTTATGACCGCTGTATTGTAGAAGGTCTTGAACTTCTTATGGTCTCAACATTTGTAAAGCATGACGACACTATAGTACAGACTGCACCTCAGATAAACAAGATAAGAATTGAGGACCTGCTTGGGAGAAATGCCATAGAGATGAACAAGGATGCCCTTGAGCACAACTTCACAAACAAGGTTGTACTTATAACAGGAGCAGCCGGTTCAATAGGAAGTGAGATAGCCATGCAGGTTGCACAATTCAGGTGCAGGCAGATTATACTGCTCGATCAGGCCGAGACCCCATTGAACGACCTTTGGCTGATGCTTAAAAGCAGAAATCCTAATAACATAGAGATAAAGCCAATCATAGGAAATGTGAGCAACTTGGCAAAGATGAGGCAGGTATTCGAATGTGCAAGACCGCATATTGTTTTTCATGCTGCAGCATACAAACATGTCCCAATGATGGAGTTCCACCCTTCGGCTTCTGTAATTGCAAATGTACTGGGAACCAAGAATGTAGCTGACATGGCTGTAGAGACAGGTGTTGAGAGGTTTGTGATGATATCTACCGACAAAGCGGTTAACCCTACAAATGTAATGGGTGCAAGCAAAAGAGCAGCAGAGATATACATTCAGAGTCTGTATCATAAACTTCTTGAAGATGGGGTTGATAATCCTACCCAATTTGTAACAACACGGTTTGGTAATGTACTTGGGTCAAACGGTTCTGTTGTTCCTCTGTTTAAGCGTCAGATAGAGGCGGGCGGACCTATAACAGTAACCCACAAAGATATTACCCGCTACTTTATGACCATACCGGAGGCTTGCAGCCTGGTGCTGGAGGCCGGTTGCATGGGACATGGAGGCGAAATTTACATCTTTGACATGGGCGAGGCAGTCAAAATATATGATCTGGCAGAGAAGATGATACGGCTCAGCGGTAAAGTCCCGGGCGAAGACATCAGAATAGTAGAGACCGGCCTGCGTCCAGGCGAGAAACTCTACGAAGAGCTACTCGCCTGCGACGAGAACACTCTGCCAACCCACCACAAAAAGGTAAAAATTGCCAGAGTCCGGCGATACAGATATTCAGACATTGCTCCTATGATAGACGAGATGACTGAAATTGCTCTTGAACACATTCACCCTATAGAAGTTGTCAAGAGACTCAAGGAGCTTATTCCCGAATTTATCAGTCAGAATTCAGCAAAATTCGAAGAGCTTGATAAGTTGGAACTATTTAAAAATGCTAAACAACAACAATTTATAGATAAATGAAAACGAGAGATTTACTACTAGTGGCAGCGGCAAGCCTCGTACTTGCCTCGTGCGGTTCCACCAAAGGGATCCCCTACCTTACAAACATCGACAACCTTAGTCAGAGCGATCTGGACAAGAGCGCCAAAATATATGAAGCCAGAATAATGCCCAAAGACATACTCACAATCTCCGTGAATACTGTTGTCCCGGAAGCCGCTGCCCCATTCAACCTAGGCTCAAATGCCGGAAGCGGAGTATCTACAACTGGAGCAAGTGTTCAAGGAGCAGAATTACAGACATATATTGTTGACAAAGAAGTAAACATTGACTACCCTGTAATAGGAAAAATAAATGTGTTAGGATTAACCCGGGTACAGTTACAGAATCTTATAACTAATAAAATTCATCCGGAATATATAACTGAGGTTCCTGTAGTTAATGTAAGATTCAAGAATTATAAAATATCTGTCCTCGGAGAAGTTGCAAAACCTGGTTCTTACACAGTACAGAACGAGCAGTGCACCATCTTTGACGCACTGGCACTTGCAGGGGATCTTACAATATACGGTAAGAGAGATAACATTCTGTTAATTAGAGAAAACGCTGAGGGAAAAAAGAGTGTGACAAGAATAAATCTGCAAAATGCTTCTCTGCTTACAAATCTTAATTCATACTATCTCCAACAAAACGATGTTTTGTACATTGAGCCAAACAAGACACGTTCTAAATCATCAAATATCGGTGCCGGTGAGACATATGCAATATCAATAGTATCAACATTAATATCAATAACAACCCTAATCCTTACAATTGTAAGAATGAACTAATCAAACTGAATTTTATGCAAGAGAACATACACACAAACCGGGCGGTTAACACAGAGGAGAATCCGGAGATAGATCTAAAACAGTTGATTTTCATTTTTTTAAACAAATGGTACTGGTTTGCGCTTTCAGTAATAGTTATGCTGATTGTTGGTTACTTCTACCTAAAAATGCAAACACCAGCCTATGAGGCAAAAACATCTGTGCTTATAAAGCAGGAACAGAATGCCCCTGAGGAGATGTTTCTTTTACAAGATGTTGGATTTAATATGGGGAAGAACAATATTGACAATGAAATTGGCACGTTCAAATCTCCAGATATGGTAGCAAAAATTGTAAACCAACTTGAGCTTCACACAACTTACAGATATGCAAACAGATATGGATTCTACACGCCGGAATTATACAAAAGCTCTCCTCTATATGTAAGATGGGAGGATGTTGAACCGGATAAAATACCAACAACAGTAACTCTTACATTTACACAAAAGAAGGATGGTCTGAACGTTGATGCAGAATACAGTATGAACGGTGAGGAAATAGACAAAAGTCTTAATATGGAGTCACTTCCCGGCTATCTGACACTTCCAATAGGAAGGTTTTATGTGACAAGGCAAGATAGCATCAAATTTGAGGACAAACCTCTAACGGTGAGGTTATCTAACGCTGTGGCGGTATCAAGGGGCATAATAGGCAGATTGAGCATTACAACCACTACCAAACTCTCATCTCAATTGGATATTACCCTGAAGACAGAGATCAGGAAAAAGGGTGAGGATTTTCTGACCGCACTTGTAACACAGTACAACAAAGAGGCGGCAGAGGACAAGAACAAGGTTGCTTTCAATACAGCAGTCTTTATTGAGGAGCGGTTAAAAAACATTGCCGATGAACTTGGTGATGTGGAGTATCAGGTTGAGGCATTCCGTAAAGAGAATCAGGTGACAGATATTCCTGCTCAGGTTGGATCATATCTAAGTAAAACAGAGGGCTACGACACAAAGCGTCAGGAAATTGAAACTCAACTTGAACTGATAACCTACATTGAGAACTACATTGCAAAGAATGAGAACAAAAACAAGCTGATTCCAAATCTAGGTATCAAGGACCCCGGTCTGGTATCTGTTATAAACAGCTACAACGAACTTCTTATTAACAGAGAACGAGTTCAGTCATCCTCTACAGAGACCAATCCTGCATTAAAAAGCCTTAACACTCAGGTTAAGAATATGCATGAGAGTATCCGTGCATCTCTTGCAAACGAGAAAAATGCCTCCCAGATTGCGTTAAGCAACCTGGAGAAGGAGAATACCCTGACAAACACAAAAATACGAAACATACCTTCTGTCTCAAGACAATATACCGACATTGTAAGACAGCAGGAGGTTAAGTCTAACCTGTTTGTTTACCTGCTCCAAAAGAGAGAAGAGACCAACTTAACTCAGGCAGGTGTTGCACCAAAAGCAAAACTCATTGCCAGACCTTATTCTTTTGGTGGCCAGGTTGAACCAAAAAGATCAGTAGTATTATTTATTTTCTTTTTAATTGGTTGTGCCATCCCGGCAATAATAATAATACTAAAGGACTACTTTCAGACAAAGGTTGAGGGGATGAAGGATATGGCCAATCTAAAAGATATCAGCGTTATAGGTGATATAATAAAGGTAGAGAATCTGAATGGGCACGGTTCTCTTGTAGTAAAACCTAATGATGACTCTGTTGTAAATGAGATGTTCCGTACACTCAGGAATAACCTTTTGTTTATGCTGAGCGAAAAAGATCAGAATGCCGTTCTTGTAACATCAACTATTGCTAAGGAGGGGAAGACCTTTATCGCTGCCAATCTTGCAAGGAGCCTCTCACTTATGGACAAGAGGGTTTTACTGCTCGGTGCCGATATAAGGAACCCGCAACTATCTAACGTATTGTCTATACCTAAAAGGGAAAATGGTTTTTCATCATACCTTGCCGGTATAGTGCAGGATCATAATGAGCTTATTGAGCAGGTAGAGCCTAACTTTTATATACTTCAAACAGGGCCTATCCCTCCTAATCCCAATGAGCTTCTTTCAAAAAGAAGAACCGGCGATTTAATAAACCTATTAAAAAAGGAGTTTGATTATGTAGTAATAGACAGCGCTCCTGTAGGAGTCGTTTCTGATACTTTTTTACTCTCAAAATATACCGATGCAAGCATTTATGTAGTTCGTGAAAACTACTCCGAAAAAGACACCATAAGTTTCATTAACAATATGGTGCACGATAAGAGACTAAAGAATGTTGCAGTAGTTCTTAACCAGGCAACAGCGCAAAATGCTCAGGGTAGATATAAATATGGCTATAAATATTCTTACAGATACAGATATGGATACGCACAAGGCTATAGCAAGAGAGATAATTAGAGTAAAACATTTTGTTTTATTAAAATATTTATCTATTTTAGCATTGTTATTGAGCAATAAATATACTCAAACTTATGCTGGAAAGCCTTGTAACATCCAAAACGCGTATAAAACTGTTGATAAAATTTTTTATAAACAGTAATACTACAGCTTACCTAAGAAATTTATCTACAGAGTTTGGGGAGAGTACAAATGGTATCCGTCAGGAGTTAACCCGTTTTGAAGAAGCTAAATTGCTCGAATCAAAATTTGAACATAACAAGAAACTCTATAAGGCAAATACAACGCATCCCTATTTTAAAGATATGCACCATCTGCTATTGAAGTATGTAGGTATAGAGGAAATAGTAGAAAGTGTCGTTCAACACATAGGTGATTTAGAAAAAGGATACATAATAAACGACTTCGCTCAAGGTAATCCGGGCAATGTTTTAGATCTTCTTTTGGTTGGCAGGAATTTCGATTACGAATATTTAAACAAACTAGTAAGAAAAGCCGAAGAAAATGTATCGTTCAAGATAAGATACATAGCTGTCTCACCCGACGAAGCTGCACAATATATCCCCGACAAGACCAGGTCTCTTTTAGTATGGTCTGCCGGGGATAATTTTATTTAGTATAGTTAAGTTTTATCTAATTATACGAATGGCCGTTCAATATGTGAGCGACCGGCATTTTTCATATCAGCATACATCTAATTTATCCACTATGTCTTCATTCAAAATTCTGATAACCGGAGGCGCGGGTTTTATTGGCTCGAACCTTTGCGAATATTTCCTCCGAAATGGTCATTTTATCACCTGCTTAGATAACCTTTCAACCGGATATAGAAAAAACATGGATGATTTTTTCAACCATCCGAATTTTAAATTTATCGAGGGAGATATTAGAGATATAAATACCTGCCAGGAATCTGTCAAAGGAGCAGACTTTGTAATGCACGAGGCTGCATTAGGCTCTGTCCCTCGATCAATTAATGATCCGGTTACAACCAACCAAGTAAATATCGATGGTTTTTTAAATATTCTGACGGCTGCTCGTGACGCAAAAGTCAAGCGATTTATTTATGCTGCCTCCTCTTCTACTTACGGAGATTCTAAAATTCTGCCAAAAGTTGAAGAAAATATTGGGAAACCACTCTCACCATATGCAGTTACAAAATATGTAAACGAACTTTATGCCGATGTATTTTCTAAAACATATGGGATGGAATGTATAGGTCTGAGGTATTTTAATGTCTTCGGAAAAAGACAAGATCACAATGGAGCGTATGCCGCAGTTATCCCTCTTTGGATTAAACAGATGATTAATGGTGAGAGGCCCATAATTAATGGAAGCGGAGAATATTCCAGGGATTTTACATATATTGCTAATGTCATAGATGCAAATGAAAAGTCGATGTTAACACCTGACAGACAGCTTATAAATGGGGAAGGTGTAATTAATCAGGTTTTTAATATTGCATATGGGGGAAATACAACTCTGAATGAACTTTTTACAATTTTAAGAGACAACCTTGCTCGCTTTAAACCGGAAATTAAGGAAATAGAACCAATCTACGGACAATATCGTCCTGGAGATATACCTCACTCACAAGCATCTGTGGAAAAAGCAAAAAAGATGATTAACTACAATCCGGAATTTAATACCAAGGAAGGATTTTCCCTGGCTTGTGAATGGTATTGGAATAATATTTAGTTTACCCATAACTATTTATTATTCATTAAATATAGATCTCTTTTCTAATCAAAATATACTTGAAATGAATTACAAGGTACTAGTAACAGGAGCTGACGGCTTTATCGGGTCACATCTGACCGAAATGTTGTTGGAAAAAGGATATTCTGTAAGAGCTCTTTGCTATTATAACTCCTTTAACAGCTGGGGATGGCTGGAGGGAAATGATCATCCTAAACTGGAAGTAGTTTTAGGAGATATCAGAGATCCCGGTTTTTGCAAACAAATCACAAAAGGTGTAGATCTGATATTTCATCTGGCAGCTCTTATTGCTATACCATATTCCTATCTTGCAGCAGACAGTTATGTTGATACAAACATAAAAGGTACTCTGAACATTTGCCAGGCAGCTAAAGAAAATGGGACAAGACGTATATTGATTACTTCTACTTCTGAGGTATATGGTACGGCAAAATATGTTCCTATAGATGAGAAACACCCTAAACAACCACAATCGCCATATTCTGCAACTAAGATTGCGGCTGATGCAATTGCACTGAGTTTCTACAATGCTTTTAACCTGCCTGTTGTAATTGTAAGACCCTTTAATACATATGGTCCCCGACAGTCTGCTCGTGCAATAATTCCTACAATTATAACGCAAATTGCAGCAGGTAAAAAGGAAATAAAAGTAGGTGATTTAACTCCTACTCGTGATTTTAATTATGTAAAAGATACATGTGCTGGCTTTATTCAATTGGCAAACTGTGATGCTGCTATTGGTCAGGAGATTAATATAGCCAGTAATAATGAAATATCCATGTTGGACACATTAAATCTAATCTCAAAAATAATGGAGTCTGATGTTAAATTTGTTGAAGACGAAATACGACTTCGTCCAGAAAAATCAGAGGTATTTCGTCTCTGGGGAGACAATAGTAAAATAAGAAAACTGACTAATTATTCTCCATCCTATTCACTTGAAGACGGACTTAAAGAAACAATTAACTGGTTTTTAGACAATAGTAATCTAAGGAACTACAAATATGACATTTATAATGTCTAAAGGATAATTATATGGAATATAAGATACCATTATTTCAACTTAATTTTGGTGAAGAAGAGATTCAGGCTGTAACTGATACTATTCATTCTAAATGGATATCAACAGGTCCGAAATGTGAAGCATTGGAGAAACAATTTATCGAAATGTTTCATGTTAATTATGCAGTAAGTTTATCAAATTGTACAGATGCACTTCACCTGGCATGCATTATTTGCGATATTAAGCCAGGTGATGAAATTATATGTCCTTCTTTAACATTTGCAGCTTCAGTCAATTGTATCAAATATGTAGGTGCAACTCCTGTTTTTTGTGATATTGTAGGACCTGAACACATAAATATCAATCCTGATATAATTGAAAAACTTATAACAGAAAAGACAAAAGCTATTATTGTTGTTCATATGGGAGGCTTTCCTGCAAAAATGGATGAAATAACTGCTCTCGCAAAAAAACACAATTTAAAAGTAATTGAAGATTCCTGCCACGGCCCTTTATCGGAATATAAGGGGAAGAAACTTGGGACAATTGGTGATGTAGGGTGTTTTAGTTTTTTTTCAAATAAGAACATAAGCACAGGAGAAGGGGGAATGCTCATTACAAACAACGAAGCCATGGCAACAAGAGCTCGTTTGTTGCGTTCACATGGAATGACAACAATGTCATATCAACGAGCCAGCGGTCATGCTACCTCATACGACATAGTAGATTTAGGTTATAATTTCAGACTGGATGACATTCGCGCATCTATCGCTGTAGTACAAATGAATAAGTTAGAGAGAGATTTGGAAAAGAGAATCCTGGTGCGCCAACGATATGTTGAACAATTGTCGAAAATAAATGGGATAATAATCCCTTTCGCAGATAATACCGAGTTTGTATCTAATTACATAATGCCGGTTGTTCTCAAATCATCATCAGAAATCAAGCGAGACAGGGTTAGGGAAGTATTGCATTCCGCAGGAATACAAACAAGTGTACATTATCCTGCTATCCATCGTTTTTCAATATACAAGGGCAACAATGCCATTCTTCCCCAAACAGAATATGTTACAGATAATGAGATAACATTACCAATGTATGCATCATTGTCATTCGATGAAATCGATTTTATAGTAGAAACATTAGATAAAGCTATAAATGGATAAAAAATCTATCTTGATATTTGGCGTTGGCCTTTTGCAAAAGTCTATAATAGACCAATGTAAAAGTATGGGCTTATTTACAGTTGGAATTGATCCTTCAATTGATGCGAGCTGTAAAGATATAGTGGATGTCTTTTCGGTTATTGAAGGGCAAGATTTTAACAAAACCTTAGAAATTGCCAGAAAATATAAGATTTCAGGGATCATTACTGCCGCAACTGATAAACCGTTGGTAATGATGGCAAGAATTGCTGAGAATCTTCACCTTCCCTTTTATTCCGTTTCAACAGCAAGGTGTTCGACGGATAAATTTTTAATGAAGGAATGTTTCATAAAAGGGAAAATTCCTTGTGCGAAAGGTAAACTTATCCGTTCGCCTGAAGAAATTGAAGGATTTCATTTCCCTTTAATTTTAAAACCCAGAGATAATTCAGGGAGTAAAGGTGTGATATTCTGCAATAATATTACCGATATCAATATAGCATTTAAAGAATCGGTGCAATTCACAAAAATGGATACAATATTAGTAGAGGAATATATTGAAGGGCAAGAATATAGCATTGAAAGTTTACATTTTGATGGAAAATCACATGTATTACAATATACAGAAAAAATAACAACACCTCTTCCATATAATGTAGAACTTGGACATCTTCAACCTGCAAATTTAACACAAAGTGTAAAAGATGAGATTAATGTAATAATTTCCAAAATTGCTGAATCCTTAGGCTTTGAAAATTGTGCTTCTCATACAGAATTAAAAGTTAATGAGAGAGGAATCTTTGTTATAGAAACAAGTCCAAGACTTGGAGGAGATTATATCACATCACACTTGGTACCTTTATCTACTGGTGTTAATATGGAAAATTTCCTGATAAATGTTTCGCTCGGGCAGAAAGCAACTTACACATCCAATAATAAGGCTTCTTTGGTCCATTATTTTAATTTTCCATTAGAAAAAAAAGTAAATCAATTTATAACACAAGACGAAATCCAAAATTTGTTTCCTGCTGTTGCCCTTTTTTATTTAAATCTTAAGAAGGGTGATATTATAAAAAAAATAACGAACAGCCATAATAGATATGGTGAATTTATATTATCTGGCGACAATATTGAAGACTTGAAAATAACACGAGACAAGATTACTCAATATGTTGAATCTATAATATTTACTTAAACCTAACAATACAAACAACATGAATAACTCATTTATGAAAGAGAAAAAAAATATTGTGGTTTTTGGTGCCACTGGAGGAGTAGGCGTTTATACATCATTACATTTAGCTGAAATGGGCTATAATGTTATTGCTGTTGGAAAAAGAAAAAATGACAATGGGTTTTTTAAAGAGAATAATATTGATTATTACCCGGTTGATATTACCCGTTACGAAACCTTTTCAATCCTGCCGACTGAAGAAATCTATGCAATTGTCCATTTAGCCGGTTATTTACCTGCAAGAATGGATGGTTATAATCCTCAGGTCTATATAGATGTTAATATTACTGGAACACTTAATATTCTTCAATATGCCATAGCTGTAAAAGTTGACCGGTTTATTTATTCCCAATCAATGTCAGATGTTGACTATCTGTTTGGGAGCAGCACTCCAATTAAAGAAGATAGTATAAGCAGATTTCCGTTAAACAACGATCATAGTGTTTATTCTATAACTAAGACTGCAGCTTCAAACTTAATCAAACATTATTCTGTAAAATATGATTTTAAATATTTTGCTTTAAGATTACCAAATATATATCTGTATCATCCTAATCCAAAGTATTTTGTTGATGGTATTGAACGTTGGCAGGGTGCTCGTATGATAATGAAGCAGGCAATTAACGGTGAGGATATTGAAGTCTGGGGTGATCCAAATAGGCTTAGGGACATGATTTATGTAAAAGATTGTACCCAAATAATTGAAAAAGTGTTGTCTTCCAATTCAAATGGAGGTATTTTTAATGTGGGAACTGGTATAGGTATATCAAGGGAGGAACAGGTGCAAGGGATAATTGATGTTTTTTCCCCCCCATCAAAACGTTCAAAAAAAATCTATCGGTCTGATATGCCTGATTCTCCACAGTACATTTTTGATGTATCCAGGACAATTAGTGAATTAGGTTATGTACCTCGTTACGATTATATAAGTTATTTAAAAGATTTTAAAGAGGAGATGAAAAAAAACAGGTTTGAAAAAATCTGGGGCAAAGAATCAGATTATAAATGATATATAATATGAGTGTAGAAATATCAACATTACTGATATCATCTGATCAATCCATACTTTCAGCAATGAAACAAATGGATGAGATCAGGAGGAAACTGCTTATTGTTGTCTCAAATGATAAATTTCTTGGACTTCTTTCTATTGGAGATATCCAACGTGCATTGATAAAGAGTCATAATCTTTCTGATAAGGTTTCATTAATAATGCGAAAAAAGTACATTCTCGCTAAGCCTGATCAGAATGAAGAGGATGTTAGGAAAATCATGTTAAGACTTCGGGCAGAAATTATGCCAGTTGTAGATAAACAGAATAATTTAGTAAAGGTCTATTTTTGGGAAGACTTATTTGGCGAAACCAAGAAAGGACCTCTTTTTAGATTTAATTTACCTGTCGTTATAATGGCAGGTGGTTTTGGGACTCGTTTAAAACCCTTGACAAATATTTTACCTAAGCCACTTATACCTATTAATGACAAGACTTTTCTTGAAGAAATTTTCGAACGCTTCAATAACCATGGATGTGATACATTCTATATATCAGTAAATTATAAAGCTGAATTAATTGAGTACTATTTGAAGGAACAACACTTACCTTATAATTTAAATTACTTCAGAGAAGATAAACCAATGGGAACCGCTGGTAGTTTATACTTATTAAAAGGCAAGATTAAGGACCCTTTTTTTGTTAGTAATTGTGATATCCTTATAGAACAAGATTATTCCGAAGTTCTTAAATATCATCAGGACAACCATAACGAAATTACAATCGTGGCAGCATTGAAGTCTTTTCCAATTGCTTATGGAACAATAGAGACTGGAGACAATGGAAAGCTTGTTAAGTTGGTCGAAAAGCCAGAACTTACCTTTAAGATAAACAGTGGAATGTACATTCTTGACCCACATCTGTTAGATGAAATACCAAATAACCGAATGTATCATATCACACAATTAATTGAAGATGTATCTAATCGAGGTGGTCGTGTAGGAGTATTTCCTGTAAGTGAGAAATCATGGAAGGATGTTGGTAACTGGGACGATTATCTAAAATTCATAAATAGATAATAATGAAAAGAAAGAGACTTCTAATGATAGGCCCCGGATATGGGCACAACATTATCCCTATTATCGAACAGTTTAATAGACAGACATTATTTGAAGTTGATTTTCTATGTCATTCATTCAATCTTCCTAAGGATGATTATAAAAATATAAATTTTATTCCTTTTCCTAAAGTAAGACGAAGCGATTTATCCAGTTGTATAAAATACATACTGTTCCTTTTGAAGTATAGCATATTCGGGAAAAAATATAATATTCTGCTGATTCAGGGAGAAATTGGAATTTTCTTGCTTTTTCTCCAATTATTTGTTAAAGCCAAGACAAAGATTTTTGTTCCATGGAGTATAGATGTTTATAACCTTTCTCAGACAAATACGTTTGAAGGAAGAATTATCAGACAAATCTTTATGAGATCTGATTATATCCAGGTAAATTGGTTCACAAGCAAGGAAAAAATTGAAAAGTTATTCCCAAAAAGTAAAACATTAATGTTTTTCTGGGGATTAAATGATACTTTCTTTATACCTCCGGTGAATGTTATTGAATCTGATTTTGTTAAAGATTTCCTATCTGATATTCCTGATCAAAAAGTTATTGTGTTCTGGCCCAGGTCAATAATTACATGCCATAGACAAGATTTGGTTGTAGAGGCACTAGCGTTAATTAATAGTGAGTCATCCGAAATTCTTAAGAACTTTACCTTATATATATGGCCCGGAAACGTTGAAGATAAACTCTTCCGGGCAAAAATTGAGAATATTATCTTGAATTCAGGGATAGATGATATTGTGAAAATTGTTGATCACCCTTTTGTTTCATATAATGATATCAGGATAATTGAGAATCGTTCAAATTTCTTCATACAAATTTCTGAACAAGATGGATTATCTACTTTCATTCATGAAATGCTGCTGCAAAAAAAGGAGATAATTTTATCCAAAACTCCTCATTATAAATATTTAAATGATTATTTTGATTTGAAGTTAGACTTTGTTGATAATGACATCAATGCCATTGCTGCAGCAATAAAAAACAAATTAGCACTAACCGGAACTAATGACAATGACATTTTAGAGTATCGGAGAAACGTAATTATCAACAACTTTAACTTCAGTAAAAATTACACTCAATTTATTGAACACATACATTCCCTTTAAAATCTTTTAACTTAAAAGTGATTATCTCTTAAAAAATGATAGAAAAATGTAAATATTTTTGTGATAGTCAATCTGTTTGCTCCTTGATGATTGATGATATGGTTCCTGTTGCAGTAAGTTGTAACGGAGATATCTCTGCACAAAATGATTGGGGTTATTTGATGGATGCTCCTGATTCCCTGTATACATATTTTAATGATCAGATTCTTAAAAAATACCCCGAAGTTAAAGGAACTATCTTTATGCCGTTATCTTCACCAAATTACATACCAACAGATAAAGGATATAAAGTTTTCATCAATCAGGTAAATAGTAGTGCGTTTTTATCTTTTCTTGCAAAAATTTCAGATCACTTCGAAACTGCTTTTCATGGCGATAAGCATACGTCCGAATGTCGTTATCTGGAAAAAGAGGGATTAGATTCCATCGTTATGGCCGTATCCCAATTTGAAAAAGAAACCGGACACATATTTAATGGGGGAAAATTCCCTGCTTACAGGTACAATCAGATTGCATTAGAGATAATATCTGAAATTCAGGCAAAATGGTGGGCACTGGATGTAAGTATGATTAATAAGGTGACAGACAAGAATGATTTGTTTTTCGACCATGAATTAAATATAGTATTAATTCCTACCAACGTTTGCGGAGACATATTCAAAAACTATTTCATACCTCCTCGTACCGGTATAAAACAGACGGTTAAAAAGGTCTTAAAGTACATACTGGGTATGGATAACAAGTACAGTGATCCTGTCAAATATCTGGACTATTTATATAACAAGAGGCTCCCTATTATTGTACAGGAACATTTTCAAAGTCTCAGGACAGATGGAGAAAGACAAACACCTAGTGTATATGATGATATATTTTCACTTGATCTTATATATGCCTTTTTAAGAGGAAAAGATATCTGGTATGCCACATGCAGTGACATAGCTCACTATTACGAATCATTCATCCATTCTTCGATTGAGGTAAAAGATGAAACAAACTTTACAATAGCTTACAAAGGGATATATCACGAACCTTTGCTTTCTATAAAATTAGGATACCCGAAAATATTGCATAAAGAATCGATGCAAGAGATTCAAGGTATTTTTAAAAACGGATATTGGATATTTAACAATATTTCAATCGGCAGTTATGAGATAGTTATATCATAGAATATGGAATATCGAATAATTGAAACATTTGCTGAATTTGAATCATTGAAGGAGGACTGGGAAAGAATTGAAAAACTTTCTGGTCTGACAACTTATACTTCAACCTTCCATTATAATTATTTGTGGTGGAAAAACTATTCAGGTACAAATCATGAAACGCTCTTTATAATAGTAATTTACAATAACGGCAAAGTTACTGGTATTGCACCGCTTAAAATAAAAAGATCTAAAAGTCGCTTATACTCCTATAACGAATTAGTATTTTTGGCGTCGGGTGATTATTGTGATTTTCTGATTGATATAGAATCTGAAGTAGATCCGATTAAGATTGTTTCATTCATCTTTACTGTTATAGAGAAAAACAAAAAAAAATATGATAGAATATGGTTAACCCATTTTTCACAACATACTATACTTGCTCACTATCTTTTTATTAGCATATATAATAAGGATTTATTTTATTTAATAGAAAACCCATTTATCGACTTTACCAGATACTCATCATATGAACAATACACTAAGCTGTTCATCCCCAAAAAATTAAATCAGTATCTCAACAGATTTAAGCGTGAAGTAAAGTATAAAATGGTAATTACTAGTGAAAATGTCATAGAAAAAATATCAAAGATTCATATCGCGGAAAAGACACACCTGAACACCAAGGGTAAAACGCAAAGGCATTCATCGTTCGAAGATCCAAAAACATACTCGTTTATTGACTCATTATATACAAATAATCCTAATGTAACGACATACATGCTGGTAGATGAAGAAAATGAAGATGAGATAATATGTTTTTATACCGGATATGTTTATAACAATGTATTTCATTCAGGTATTACTGCATATAATCCAAAATATCAACGATACTCTGTAGGTAAGATTTTTAATTATATGATTTTTGAACACAATAACTCAGCACCATTATGGAAAATATTTGATATGGGTACCGGGCGCTATTCCTGGAAATTTGAGATGACTGATTCATTTAATTTATTATATCAAGTCAATATTTTTCAACCGTCCAGGAAGAGTATCTATTATCTACATAAGTGCGAAAAGCTGATATTGGCAATTTTACAATTTCTTCGAAAATGAAATTAATAACAAAATTATATTATAATTCTATTGGGATTTTTATTGAGGGAGCACGACTATATAAGTTGGATCTTATGTCATTCAATGAAGAAAAATTTATTAGTTGCAATTTAATTCCTCATTTTCAATTTTATATGCCCAATGAAAAAGATTTGGCTTTATTTGCAAAGTTATACGAGAACATTCCCGGTAAAACAGATAAAATCAATCAGACTTTTGAGTCTGGTAATTATTTATGTTTTGCATATATAGATACTATAAATAACCGTCTGGCTTATACACGTTGGTTATGTAAGAATGAGTATTACAGCGAAGCAATGCGGAAAAACATTAAGTTGAATGATAACGAAGCGTTGACACTTGACAGTTATACTCATCCTGATTACAGAATGCTGGGACTCCATAAACAGATGAATGTTCAAATGCTCGGATGGCTTAAAAAAAATACTCATATAAGATATATCTATATGGTTATTCTAATCTTCGTACCTCATTTAACAAAAATACCACTAGAATTGGGATACAGACCTGTTGAAAGTACTTTTTATTATAAAAAAGGTTCTTCCAGAGTGTTTATGGAGTTGATTAAAAGAAAACTAAATGTTAAAATTATTTAAGGATATCTCAATATATTCTCTTGGTAACATTTTAAGTGCAATTGCATCATTCCTGTTACTTCCAATCTATACTACAATATTGACTCCCAGTGACTATGGTGTACTGGAACTACTTAACCTTATAGCTGCTTTTCTTGGAATATTATTTGGGTTGATAGTCTCTAATGGATATGGAAGGATATATTTCGATTCAACCAGCGCTGATTTCAGGAAAAAATTATATGCAACCGGGCAGATATTTACATTAATTTGTGCAGTTACATTTACATTAATCATTTTTATCAATGCCGACTGGTTTTCACGAGTGATTTTAAATGCTAATGTAGGGAAGCTTCCCGTTTTATTAATCACTGTTTCAACTATTTTTTTTGTTCTTAATAAGATTCCTCTGGCAAACCTACAGATTAGGCAATTGCCAAAGCAATATATCACTGTCAGTTTAGCCGGATTTCTGCTTACAGTTTTTTTTACAATTGTTTTTGTAGTATTTTATAGGTTTGGAGTATACGGGGTTTTGTATGGACAACTGATTGGCAATGTTCTCCAGTTTGTTTTCTTAAGTATTTATTCAAGAAAAGAATATAAAATAGGTTTTTCGTTTATACAGCTAAGTCACATGCTTAGTTTTTCTGTATTTTTAATACCCGCAAATTTGTCATCATTAATTCTTAACATGAGTAACCGCTGGTTTTTACAGGAATATCAGACAATAGAAGATGTTGGTTTATTTTCACTAGGGGCAAAATTTGCCTCAATTATCCCCATGTTATTTACTGAACCTGTTAAACAAGCCTTTAGCCCTTACATTTATGAACAGATTGATAATCCGGAAAAATTAAAGAAAACGTTATCTGAATTCACGAGGATTTTTTTTATAGGGCTCTCGGTTGTGGTTCTTGGAATATCTCTAATGACACGCGAAGCGATAATTATTATTGCTGATAAAAGTTTTTACGGGAGCCAGAATGTAACATTTATCCTTTCAATTTCATTCCTCTTCCTTGGGCTTGCTGGTATAATAGTGCAGGGTATTCAGATAGTAAAGAAAACCTGGATTATTACGGTAATCTGGGTTTTTTCAGCTTCGGTTAATGTTGCTTTAAATTTCTTACTTGTTCCAACTTATGGTAGAATGGGTGCAGCCACAGCAACAATGATATCAGTCATAATTATTTGCATTTGTTATTTCATTGCTGTTGCTAAGGTATATCCTGTAAGTTTTAAATATTCTTCATTTATATTTATTTTATTATTAGCTATTCTGTTTAATTATGTTGGCTCATTTATTAATTATAACGTAATTATAAGTATTTTGCTAAAGCTTTTACTAATCGGCGTTTATATATGGTCCCTTTTCCTTCTTAAAATTGTAACAAACAAGGAATTCCTGTTTTTAAAACAATTGATAAGAAAAATACTAATAAAACAATAATTTACAAACATGTTTATATGCTAGTCTATTTCAGCATTTTAGCTATAATTATAATTATATGCGCATTCCCCTCATATAGTCCCAGAAAGAATAATATTAAGTTAATATTTTGTATAACATTAATTTTTTTATTTATGGCCCTTAGGGTTGATTATGGTGGGGACTATTCATCTTATGAGGATTATTTCAACTATTTTCATTCAGTAGGAGGTTTTGCAGCAAACACGGTAGAATCGGGGTTTTATTGGCTTGTTACTATTATGCCATCTTATAGAAGTTTATTAGTTGTTATTTCATTATTGTTTTGCAGTGCATTATTCTTTTTGTTTAAACACTATATTCCTGCCAGGTATTGGGCTTTTGCTTTTTTTATTTTATTCATAAGTAAATCGATGCTTATTGGCAATATGTCCGGTATTCGTAACAGTATAGCGGTTTCAGCGTTCATTTACGGATTTTATTTTTTAGAAAACGGCAATAGGATAAGATATATATTACTAATGCTAGGTGCCTCTTTTTTCCATACCAGTGCATTGATCTTCTTACCTGCAATTTTCATTACTCCCAAGAAGCTTTCAAGAAAAGAGATAGTGGTTCTTGTCATAATAATTTTTTCCTTTTCTCTAGTTTCAGCTTTATCACCTGAAAATATTAATGAGTTAGTGAAATTTACTCTTTCAACCTCCTATTTTTCCCGATATGAAACTTACCTAGGTATTGAAAATATTTCCGGATTGAGAAAATTATCCTATTTATTGTTATTGTTTATGTTGTACCTTAATATTAAAACATTAGCCATGCCTTTAACAAAAAGAGAATCGCTAATGATAAAGCTGTCGATTGTTTATTTTATTGTAATGCTTGCACCATCGATAGGGCTTATGTCCAGACTGTATTTTTTCTTAGGTTTCCCTTTTTTAACAGGGAGTATATTTATCATACAGAAAGAAAAAAACATAATGCTTAGGTATGCCTATACAGGGTGTATATTATTAATGTTTGGCATGGAGTTCTATAGCTTTGCCATGAGTGAACGATTTGCTCTGTTATATTTAAATTACCATTCTATATTGTAAGCGATGAAAATATTGAATGTATACAGAGATGAATACGACCCTAATACTGCGACATTAAATCGTTTTCTTGCATTCGTCAAAGGATTTTCGGAGGATGGAATTATAACCAATGTTTACTTTCTGAGGCCTAACAAAAAAAAGGATAAAGTTAATACTGTCTATCAAAATGTCACTTTTAATTACCTATGGGAGAATAAGAGATACTCTAATAATAAATATGTCCAGTACGGACAGCAAATTCTTTGGGTCATTTATTCCTTGCTGAAGAAGAAAAAGGGGGACAATATAATATTGTTTGGGTCTAACGAATTTCTGTTTGTTTTCAGCTTGTTTAGAAATTTAAATATTTATTATGAGGTAACAGAACATCCCAGCCTGTGGATGATTGGCAAATCCCTTCATATTAACTTGATGTTCAGACTCTATTATTATGGTATCCGAAAAATAAAGGGTCTGTTTGCAATATCCACATCCTTAAGGGAATTCTATATCAGTAAAGGAGTATCAGCAGATGTTGTTCACACAGTAAATATGATTGTTGATATTTCTAGATTCGAAAATTTAAAGAAAGAAGACACTAAAGTCAGATATATTGCATATTGTGGTTCAATTGTAAACAGCAAGGATGGGGTTGACGATCTTATAGAGGCGTTTAACATTGTTAGTCAGAAAGTTGACGATGTAAAATTATTTCTGATAGGAATATATAATTATAAAGCAGATGAGGACAAGAACTTAAATCTTATTTCTAAATACTCGCTTCAGAATAAAATTATTCATACTGGTGAATTGTCAGTTACAGAAATGCCTCAAATATTGAAAAATGCCTCTGTTCTTGTTTTGGCTCGTCCGGATAATCTTCAGGCAAAAAATGGATTCCCTACTAAATTAGGAGAGTATTTGCTTACTTCAAATCCCGTAGTTGTAACCAGTGTCGGGGATATTCCTGTATTTTTAAAAGACGGAGAAAGTGCATATATAGCCGAACCAGATAATATTAATGATATTGCAGATAAAATTTATTGTGCCTTAACAGATGAACGTGCCATTTTTATTGGAAAGAAAGGAATGGGTGTTGCATTGGAGCACTTCAATTATTTTAATGAGGCAAAAAAAATATCTAAAATAATTTTTAAACACTAACTATTTGATAAATGAATCATAAAGCACCGGATAAGATTTTTGTTACTGTTTTAATGAGCGTGTACGGAGAAAAAGAAACCTGGCTTAGAGAGGCTGTTGAATCTATTCTCAACCAAACATTCAGCAATTTTGAATTTATTATCATACTAGACAAGCCTGAAAATGATGCTTTATGGGCCATAATGAATGAATATAAGTTAAAAGACAATAGGATCATTCTTCTAAAAAACGACAGTAATATAGGCTTGGCAGCATCGCTTAACAGGGGAATCCTCATATCTAAAGGAGATTATATAGTTAGAATGGATGCCGATGATATATCTGTCCGTGAAAGAATCGAAAAATTGGTTTATTTTATGGAGGGCAATAATACAATTGGTATTTGCAGTTCATGGATGAAATCATTCGGGGGTAAGTTTTGGAAAAACCGGATAGAAAAATATCCGACTGACCACCTTAGATTAGTGACAGATGCGTTATATAAAACTCCTGTTGCTCATGGTGCATGCATAATCAGTCGTAAAGTAATATCCGAATTTGCACCATTGTACAATGAGAAATGTTACAGCACTCAAGACTATGAACTATTTTCAAGATTAATGAAAAACGGAGTAATTTTCGCAACATTACCTAAACCATTGTATTTAAGACGTGTATGTGCAAGCATGGGATTAGAACCAATACCTTACAGGGTTATCCATAATCAGGTGTCCAGGAGTAACATACAGGATGTACTTAATGAATATTCATATAAATTACCTGATTTTATTTCAGAGAGTGATGTTAAATATATTTCTGATGTGTTTCAGAAGGAAAAAAGAAATTCACAAAAAAAGAAGTTAGCGTTAATTCTTTTTTTATTCTATATGTCAATATGCAATAATTCAGGAAAACGGTTAATGCTTGTTTATAAAAATCGGGATATTTTCATATTTAAATATGTGCCGTTTATTCTTACAGTAAAGTTTATAATTCCTTTCTCCAATAATTCATACAATATAAGCAATATTTGCACAGACTCTTCATTATCAATATCATAATTCACTGGTTAAATAATTAATCTAACAAGTAAATATAGAATGAGAACAAAAACGAATAAAAAAATCGATACAAAGGACAATAAGGGTAATATAAACGGATATTTGGTTCCAATATATAATATACATGACGCATTTCATGAAAAAGGGAAAGAGCCTCAACAAGTCTATCTAACTGTAATTCACGAAGGATCGTTTAAAGGACCTCATTTACATTACATACGAACTGGTTGCTTTACATGCATAAAAGGTAATATAAAAGTTATTACTAAAGAGAACGATAGATATTGCGAATATTTCAGTGGAGAAGATTATAATTATTTGTCAGTAATAATTGACACAGGTGTACCGGCTGTTATTCAAAATGTTGGTACAGGAGAGGCATTCGTCCTGAATATGCCTTCGCCAGCTTGGACACCAACTCAGAATGATGAGTATACCGATGACTTCTCTGATTATTTTTCGGGTAAACAATTATAAAAAAGAAAATATATGATAACAGTATTTGGTTCAAAAATTGGACAAGAAGAAATTCAAAACGTTGTTTCGTGTATGGAACAACAATGGATAGGCCTTGGCAAGATAGTCGATCAATTTGAGGATGCTTTTAAGAAAAAATTTAATATCCCCAACTTCCTTATGGTGGATAGTGGTTCAAATGCTCTCTATCTAGCTGTGACTTTATTAAATCTCCCAAAAGGTTCTGAGATCATTATCCCATCTTTTACTTGGGTATCCTGCGCTCAGGCAATTCTTCTGGCTGGTATGAAGCCGGTTTTTTGTGATGTGGATATCAATACAATGAATGTAACAGCAGAGACAATAATACCAAAGATTACCAAAAATACAAAAGCCATTATGGTTGTCCATTTTGCTGGACTACCTGCAGATCTTGACCCTATCAGAAAATTGGGATTTCCAATAATTGAAGATGCTGCTCATGCTGTATGCTCAACATATAAAGGACAATTATGTGGTTCTATTACCGAAGTGGGTATATATAGCTTTGATGCTGTTAAAAATCTGACTGCCGGCGAAGGAGGAGGTATAGCAACTAAAAATCCTGAGATGCTTGAACGTGCAAGGATGTTGAGATATTGCGGTATCGGCAAATCTGGTTTTGAAGCGGCAATAGCTAACGCATCAGGAAAAAACAGATGGTGGGAATACAATATTTCCGAACCATTTATTAAGATGTTGCCAATAAATATTAATGCCGGTATTGCATTGGCACAATTAGAAAAAATTGAGATTCTTCAGGCAACAAGAAAAAAAGTATGGGATACATATCAGTCCGAATTTATGCACCTACCTTGGATAACAAGACCTCCTGAAGCTAATACAGGTGATATCCACTCCTATTTTACTTACTCTCTGAGAATACCAAAAAGAGATGAAATGGCACACTTTCTTTTGGAGAATGGAATATATACTACTCTAAGATATCATCCGTTACATATGAATAAATTATATAATCAAATGGATGTAAAACTAAATAACTGCGAGATTTTGAACGAAGATTGCCTAAGCATACCTCTGCATCCAAGACTGATTGATTCAGAAGTTGAATATATCATTAGTAAAATAAAGGAATTCGGGAAACAGAACAATTTATGATCCCGAATATTGACACTATTTACTTAATCGTATGAAAATAGCAATAAACCAACCATTTACTTTCCCTTATATTGGTTTCTATCAGTTAGTATCACAAGTAGACAAATTCATCTTCTATGATGATGTTACATACATGAAACAAAGCTGGATAAACAGAAACAGGATCTTGCTCAATGGAAAGGATCATTATTTTTTAATACAATTGGAAAATGCTTCATCATATAAACTCATTTCTGAAACATATATTAAAAATGATCCAATAGCACTCAGAAAAACACTTAAGATGATTAATCAGGCCTATTCCAAAGCTCCCTATTTTAATGTTGTTTTTCCTATGATTGAAGATTGTTTTAACAGCATAAAAAGTCATAGTAAGATATCTGAAATAGCATATATTAGTATCAAAAGTGTTTGTGATTATCTGGATATTAAGACCCAATTGGAATTTTCGTCAGAAAAATATTCTTTTACTAAGGGAATAGGAAGAAAGGAGAGACTATATGAAATCCTGCGTTTGAATAATGCTACTGATTATGTAAATTTACCGGGTGGTACAGGGCTCTATTCAAAAGAAGAATTTGTTAAACATGGATTCAACCTTCATTTTATTGACAGAGGTGAAATAATATATAAACAATTCAATAATGATTTTGTGCCTTGGCTATCAATTATAGATGTTCTAATGTTTAATTCGGCAGCTGAAACTAATTCTTTAATTTCTAAATGCACACTTGTCTGATGGAAATAGGTGGTTATTTTAGTTTGGAACTTCGAAATGGTACGCATTATCATGAAAACGCCCTACGATTAAATACCGGAAGAAATTGCTTTGAATATATTCTCAAATCAAGAGGCTATAAAAAAATATATATCCCATACTATATCTGTGATGTCCTTCTGGAACCATTAAAAAGACTCAAGATTGCCTACACTTTCTACCATATTGATATTAATCTCGAACCAATCGGACATTTCTCATTAAAGAAAAATGAAGCTTTATTGTACATTAATTATTTTGGGCTAAAACAGAAATCTGTAGCCGATTTGGCTAATATATATGGCAAGAATCTGATTGTTGATAACACTCAGGCATTTTATGCAGAAGCGCTGGAAGGCTTCGATACATTTTATTCTGCAAGAAAATTTTTTGGTGTTTCAGATGGAGCATATCTTTATACCGATACCGACTATCATTATGAAAATTTTGCCCAAGATTCCTCTTTCAATAAAATGTTGCATCTGCTTAAGAGAATAGATAGTTCTGCAGAAGATGGGTATAAAGAGTTCAGGCGGAATGAGGATGGTTTAAAAAACAATCCAATACTTCGAATGTCAAAATTGACGGAACAAATCTTATGTTCCGTAGATCATGAATCTGTTAAACAAAGAAGAAAGGAAAATTATTCTTATTTAAATGAGAAACTAGGCGGTATAAATATTATTCAATTACCATCATTAATGGATAATACAGTTCCGTTAGTTTATCCATATTTAACAACAGATTCAGATTTAAGAGACAGACTTATTAAAAACAAAGTGTTTGTAACAACATTCTGGTTAAACGTTCTCGATTGGACCAATATAAATGATTTAGAAAATCAGTTTACAAAATATCTGATTCCTCTGCCTATAGATCAGAGGTATGGAATAGAAGATATGAACAGGATATTAAAGATTATTTTTAATGAAAGTATCTAGAGAAATAGGATCACTGGCTCCCGTTCTTATTACTACATTATGCAGATACAATCTGTTTCGAAGATGTGTAGAATCGCTTTCTAAGTGTAGATATGCAAGTGATACTGATTTATTCATTGCGCTGGATTATCCGTTAAAGGATTCTCATATAGAAGGTTACCAAATGATAAGTAACTATTTAGATTCAATAACTGGATTTAGAAACATAACAGTAATCAGAAGATCTGTCAATTACGGGCCACACAAGAATGAAACAGATGCAATGAATATACTGTTGATGAGATATGAAAAAGTTATTTTCTCAGAAGACGATAATGAATTCTCTCCCAATTTTTTAGATTTTATAAATAATGGATTGGTTAAATATAAGGATAATCAAAGCATATTTGCAGTTTGCGGGTACAATTTCCCAATAACAATAAGCAAATCATATAAGTACAATCACTATTTTTCTCAGGAATTCTGCGGTTGGGGATATGGAATATGGAAAGATAAATATATGGAATATGAAAAATGTTGCAGCGAAAGATACATCCGGGAAAAGCTTGAACCCAATCTTAGATTTTTAAGACCAAGTCTTGTAACTTGTTTAATATTAATTATCAAGAATAGACGGATGACTGGTGATGCAATTGTTTCATTGAAATTAATCGATGAGGGTTTGTTATGTGTGTTCCCGAAAATATCTCTTGTACGAAACACTGGATTTGATGGTACCGGGCAAAATAACCGGAAAACAATAAAAAGTGAACGACTTTATTGCTTGCAGGAGATAGACAAAAGGGATACGTTTGATTTTGATGATATAAGCGATATTTCAACAAATAAAGAGATTCGCAGACTTCTTGACAAATATTTCAGAATTGATTTATTGCGAAAGATAAGATCTCTTCTGTTGTTAATATATTACAAAACCATTTTAAAAAATCCTGATTCACATTTTCTATGGTAAGGAAATTACTTCAGATAAATGTCACTGCGAATATAGGCTCAACAGGGAGATTAGCAGAGGAGTTAGGTCAAGTTGCTCAATCTCTCGGCTGGGAGAGTTATATAGCATACGGCAGAGATATGCGTCCCAGTAAATCGCATTTAATACGTATAGGTAATAACCTTGACAATTATTTACATGTAATTAAAACGCGCCTTTGTGACAGACATAATTTTGGGTCATATTTTGCCACAAAAAAATTAGTAAGGTCAATTAAGAAAATTAAACCTGATATCATCCAACTTCATAATATTCATGGATATTACCTTAATATTGAAGTTTTCTACAATTTCCTTTCTCAGTCGGGTATTCCTGTAGTCTGGTCTTTGCATGATTGTTGGACAATGACTGGTCATTGCGCTCACTTTGTTATGGCAGGTTGTGAAAAATGGAAAAGTGAATGCTATGATTGTCCTTTAACACGAAGCTATCCAAAATCACTTTTTACAGATAATTCAAGAAAAAACTACAGAGAAAAAAAGAGACTGTTCACTTTACCAAAAAACATAACGGTTGTGTCTGCTTCTGAATGGCTTGGCGGCATTATACGAGAGTCGTTTTTATCTGAATATCCTCTTCACATAATACCTAACGGAATAAATTTAGATGTATTTTATCCAAGAAATGACACTAGCCATATTCGTGAGAAATATGGATTGGTTAATAAGTTTGTTCTAATGGGTATAGGAACTATGTGGGATAATAACAAGGGGCTATCTGATTATTATGAATTGAGGAAAGTCTTATCCGATAAATATGAAATTTTACTTGTTGGTATGACACAAAAGCAGATAGCAAACTTACCAGATGGTATTACAGGAATTACACGTACTAATAATATTGATGAATTGGCAATGTTATATTCTGCTGCCGATGTAATTACAAGTTTTTCGTATATGGAGGCCTTTGGATTAACTCCAATTGAAGGATTTGCTTGTGGAACTCCGGCAATAGTATATAACTGTACATCGTCACCAGAATTAATAACACCAGACATTGGACTTGTAGTTAAAGGTGGCAATATAACGGAAATTAAAAAAGCTGTAGAAGAGATATCCAGAAACGGGAAACAGTATTATTCCAAAGCATGTCGTCAAAGGGCAGAGTTAATGTACAGAAAAGAAGATCGTTTTGGTGATTATATAAAACTCTATGAGGAACTAATTTCAAATAAATTTAATTAATTACACCCATGTTTAGAGACAAAACACTGCTAATAACAGGTGGAACAGGCTCCTTTGGGAACGCTGTTTTGCGTCGTTTTATTAATGACGACCGTTTCAAAGAGATCCGTATTTTCTCACGAGACGAAAAGAAACAGGATGACATGAGGCACACACTTCAGAATCCTAAGGTAAAGTTTTATATTGGCGACGTTCGGGATAAAAGATCTGTTGACGGTGTAATGAGCGGAGTTGATTATGTTTTTCATGCGGCGGCACTGAAACAAGTACCCTCTTGTGAGTTTTTTCCAATGCAGGCAGTAAAGACCAACGTCATGGGGACGGAGAATGTTCTGGATTCTGCTATAGAGCATGGTGTTAAAAATGTAGTTGTGCTTAGTACCGACAAAGCCGCCTACCCTATCAATGCCATGGGAATAAGCAAGGCAATGATGGAAAGGTTGCAATAGCAAAGGGACGGCAGCTGGGGGCCGACTCTAAAACAACAATCTGTTGCACCAGATACGGTAATGTAATGGCAAGTCGTGGTTCTGTTATTCCACTATGGATTGAGCAGATTAAGTCGGGAAGTTGCATTACCATAACCGATCCTAATATGACACGGTTTATGATGACCCTCGATGACGCAGTGGACCTTGTATTGTATGCATTTGTTAATGGAAAGAATGGTGACCTTTTTGTTCAGAAAGCTCCGGCAGCTACACTTGACACACTTTCTAAATCTTTGATAGAGATTTATAAAACTGATACTGAAGTGAAGGTAATTGGGACCCGTCACGGTGAGAAGCTGTATGAAACACTGGTAACCCGCGAAGAGATGGTAAAGAGCATAGATATGGGTGACTATTTCAGGATTCCTGCAGATAATCGGGACCTAAATTACGATAAATACTTTGTTGAAGGGCAGGAGGAGTTATCTATCATTGAAGATTACCATTCTCATAATACAAATCGATTGGATACTGAAGGCATGAAACAACTTCTTGTTAAATTAGATTTGATTAAAGAAGATCTGGGTTTATGATACGAATCGGAATAACAGGGCAGGCCGGCTTTGTTGGCACATATCTTTTTAATACTCTTGGCCTAGACAAAGAATTTGAAAGGGTTCCATTTTCGGACAACTATTTTTCTGATGATGATAAACTTCGTTTGTTTGTGAAAGAATGTGATGTTATTGTTCATCTTGCTGCAATGAACCGCCACTCAGATCCTGAAGTTATTTATAATACTAACGTAGGTCTTGTAAAGAAGTTAATCTCTGCATTGGAAACCGAATCTGTCAAGCCACACATTATATTCTCGTCTTCTACTCAGGAGAACAGAGAGAATATGTACGGCAGATCCAAACGTGAAGGAAGAGAATTATTAGAACAGTGGGCTTCCAAAAACAGGGCAACATTGACCGGATTGATTATCCCAAATGTATATGGACCTTTTTCTGCACCGTTTTACAATACATTTATTGCAACATTCGCTTATCAGCTAATTAATAATGAAAAACCTACTATCCAAACAGATGGAGATATTAAGTTAATTTATGTTGGATCTTTCTGCCGGTTTATTGTTGACAGGATTAAAACTACAATGCCAGGATCCATTAACAAAATAGAAGTTCCTCAAGATTTTGAAAAAAGGGTTTCATCAATATTATCACTTTTTGAGAGATTTAAAACTCTCTACATAGACAAAGGTATAATTCCCGAACTAAAGGATATTAATGAGATTAACCTTTTTAATACCTTTAGAAGCTATATAGATTATAAAAATTTCTTCCCAGTCAAATTAGTACAGAAAACTGACGACCGGGGTGTATTTGTTGAAACAGTAAAAATGGGGATTGGAGGACAAGTTTCGTTTTCAACTACTTTTCCCGGTATAACCAGAGGAAATCATTTTCATACTAGAAAAATTGAACGATTTACGGTTATAAAGGGAAAAGCCAGAATTCAACTCCGGAAAATTGGGACGGATGAAGTTCTGAATTTCTTTCTTGACGGAAATGAGCCCTCCTATGTAGACATGCCTGTCTGGTACACTCACAACATCACCAATATAGGTGATGTTGAATTATATACACAATTTTGGATTAACGAATGGTTTAACCCTGAAGATGGGGATACATTTTTTGAGGAGGTATAAATGAAAAAGTTAAAAGTACTTACTGTTGTCGGAACTCGTCCGGAAATTATAAGACTCTCATGCGTATTAAAAAAGCTGGATGCTTCTGACGCAATTGAACATGTATTGGTTCACACAGGCCAAAACTATGATTATGAGCTCAATGAAATATTTTTTGAAGATCTGGGACTAAAAAAACCAGACTATTTTTTAAATGCTGCGGGAAAGAATGCTACAGAAACTGCCGGTTTAATACTTATTAATATTGATCCTGTATTGGAGGAGGTAAAACCTGATGCATTCCTTGTTTTAGGTGATACTAACTCATGTCTCTGTGCCATTGCTGCAAAAAAACGACACATTCCAATATTTCACATGGAGGCCGGAAACAGATGTTTCGACCAAAGAGTCCCGGAAGAGAGTAATCGAAAAATCGTAGATCATACAGCAGATATAAATCTGACTTACAGCGATATTGCAAGAGAGTATCTTTTGGCTGAGGGGTTAAGACCGGACAGGATAATTAAAACCGGCAGCCCTATGTTCGAGGTATTAATGACATACCGGTCAAAAATTGATAAATCGTCTGTATTAAAAGAGTTTAATTTAACAAAAGGGAAATATTTTGTAATATCTGCTCATAGGGAGGAGAATATAGCTTCAGAAACCAATTTCTTTAAACTTGTCGAAATTCTTAATATGATCGCTCAACATTACAACATGCCTGTTATTGTAAGCACTCATCCGAGAACCCGCAAAATGATTGAAAAACACAATATTGAATTCAACCCTCTTGTCAGGCTTATGAAACCTTTGTCATTAAGTGATTATCTTGCCTTGCAGGTAGGTTCAAAAGCTGTCTTGAGTGATAGTGGTACAATATCAGAAGAGTCTTCTATATTGAATTTCCGGGCTCTGAACATTCGCGAGGCTCACGAGCGGCCTGAGGCAATGGAAGAAGCTAGTGTGATGATGGTTGGTCTTAACTCAGAAAGAGTTATGCAAGGTTTGGTTCAACTGGAAGAGCAGAAGATTGGAGATAGTAGGAATTTTCTACCTGTTGCTGACTATTCAAAGCCTAATGTAAGCGACAAGGTTATCCGTATTATTCTATCTTATACTGATTATATTAAAAGAGTTGTCTGGAGCGAATAATATATGAAAATACTTTTCATAACCCAATATTTCTACCCTGAAATATTTAGGGGTAATGATATTGCATTTTATCTGGCAAGAGAAAATAATGTGACGGTTGTGACAGCCGTTCCTAATTACCCTAAGGGATCTTTTTTTGATGGATATGGGACTTTTTACAAATCGAGAGAGACAATTAACGGAATACGAATTGTAAGAGTTCCCACAATTCCTCGGGGAGAGGCAGGTAAATTGAGATTAGCTCTTAATTACCTAACTTATATGTTGTTTGCTTCATTATATACAATAAAACTTGCTCTGACCGAAAAATTCGATTTTGTTTTTGTACAACAACTTTCCCCTGTTACAATGGCCATACCCGGTGTTTTGTACAAAAAATTACGGAAAGTTCCTCTGTATACATGGGTGTTGGACTTATGGCCGGAGAGCCTGCAATCTGCCGGAGGTATTAATAACAGATATTTATTACAAATTTTTACTTCAATCGCAAGGTTAATATACAGGAACTCATCCAAGATCTTAATAAGTTCCAGAGGATTCAGAAATTCAATTATAGATAAGGTAGGAGATACCGGGAAGTTAATATATTTTCCTAATTGGGCAGAGGACATTTTTGAAAATCCACCTGCAGAGACTGTAGAAACACCTGCGTTGCTATCGGGTTTTCGAATAATGTTCGCTGGAAATATTGGTGAGGCTCAGGATTTTCCTTCAATAATACAGGCTGCTTTATTACTAAAGGATAAAAAGGAGATTAAGTTTATCATAATTGGAGAAGGAAGAAAAAAAAGATGGTTAGAGACCTTCATATTAGAAAACAAATTAGAGGAGACTGTTCAGCTATTGGGTGGATTCCCAATAAGTTATATGCCATATTTGTTTGAAAAAGCAGATGTAATGCTGGTATCTCTAAAGGATGAATTAATTTTCAACATAACAATACCTGCTAAAATTCAAGCCTATATGGCTTCCTCAAAGCCAATTATTGCAATGATGAATGGAGAAGGAGCAACTCTAATTAAAGAATCAGAATGTGGTTTCACTATCGGAGCCGGTGAATATGAAAAACTATCCGATGAAATAAAAAACATATACCAATTTCCATCAGACAAATTGAAAGAGTATGGTGAAAGAGGAAAAAAATATTATATGAAATATTTTAGTAAGCAAATGTGCTTAGATAATCTATATAAAATCCTTGAATTAGAATAAATACTTACTCTATGTATCTGTTGATCTTATTTATACTATTTATTTCAATCTTAGGTTATTTTAAATTAGCGGACCAATATAACATTATTGACAAGCCAAATGAGCGGAGTTCTCATAAACACATTACCCTCAGAGGTGGGGGTATTGTGTTTTATATTGGGGTTGCGCTCTATCTCTTATTCTATGGTCTTAACTATCCTATGTTTATTCTTGGTCTCTCAATTATAGCAATCATAAGTTTAACAGACGACATTAAAACTATTCCTTCAAGGGTGAGGATAATATTTCACTTTGTTGCCATGCTTCTTATGTTCTACGATTGTGGTCTCTATTCCCTGCCTTGGTACTATACTTTTGCGGCATTGATTCTGTCGACAGGTATAATTAATGCCTATAACTTCATGGATGGAATAAACGGACTGACAGGTGGCTACAGTGTTGTTGTAATGGCCTCTTTCTGGTATATAAACAACTATATTGTCCAATTCATAGATAATAACCTGATTTATATAGTTCTGCTCTCGCTTCTTGTCTTCAGTTTCTTTAACTTCCGTAAACTAGCCAAATGCTTTGCCGGTGATGTGGGGTCTGTAAGTATTGCCTTTATCGTTGTTTTCCTATTGTGTAAACTGATTGTACAAGAGCATGACATTTCATACATAATTCTTCTTCTTACCTATGGTGTAGACACAGTCTTGACTATAGTCCACCGTCTGATATTGAAGGAGAATATCTTTGTAGCCCACAGAAAACACATGTATCAAATTATGTCTAATGAACTTCAGATACCCCATTTATATGTTTCTCTTCTGTATATGGCAGCACAGGTTGTTGTTATGGCAGGGTACTTTATATTCAAAGCTAATAGTTCCTGTTATTTCCTGATTGCCGCATCAGTAATGGGAACTATTTATATTGCGTTTATGCTAAAATACTTTAAACTCCATAGTCAGTAAATAAAAACTTTAGGTTATATGTACTCCAATCTTCTCTCTAAAAAATCCAAACTCGCTGTAGTAGGCTTGGGTTATGTGGGTCTTCCCATTGCTCTGGAATTTGCCAGGAAAATCTGTGTTATAGGGTTTGATATTAATGAGGAGCGCCTCGCTAAAATGCGCGCCGGGAGTGACCCTTGCGGCGAACTGGCCGATGAGGCTTTCCTCAATACTGATATAATTTATACATCGTCGCTGGAGGTGCTTAAGGAGGCGTCGTTCTATATTGTGGCAGTGCCCACTCCTATTGATGATGCTAATATGCCGGATCTCAAACCGCTTTTGGGTGCCACTAAAACTGTGGGCACCGTACTCAAGAGAGGCGACTATGTTGTTTATGAATCAACGGTGTACCCAGGTTGCACAGAGGATGATTGTGTTCCGTTGCTGGAGAAGCTGTCGGGGCTTAAATCTGGTGTCGACTTCAAGGTTGGCTACTCTCCGGAGAGGATAAACCCGGGGGACAAGGTTCATACGCTTACAAATACTGTTAAGATTGTTTCTGGGTGCGATGCCGAGGCTCTTGAGGTTGTTGCTAAGGTATACGAATTGGTTGTTAAAGCAGGTGTTCACCGCGCTCCCAACATTAAGGTGGCCGAGGCCGGGAAGATTGTCGAGAACACGCAGCGTGATGTTAATATTGCTCTTATGAATGAGTTATCCATTATCTTCAACCGCATTGGCATAAATACCTTTGATGTTCTGGATGCTGCGGGCACCAAATGGAACTTCCTTAAGTTTTATCCCGGGCTGGTTGGTGGTCACTGTATAGGTGTCGACCCTTACTATCTTGTCCATAAGGCTCACCAGCTTAAGTATCATCCTCAGGTTATTAACTCGGGCCGTTTTGTAAATGACTCCATGGGTGGCTATATTGGCAAGAAACTGGTGAAGGAGATGATACGTCTTGGCAAGAACATTATGAATGCCCGGGTGCTTGTGATGGGCATAACCTTCAAGGAGGATGTCTCCGATATCCGCAACTCCAAAGTTATGGACATAATAAACGAACTGCTCGACTACGGGGTATCTGTAGATGTTGTTGATCCTCGTGCCGTTGCCTCTGAGGTTCTTCATGAATACGGCATCTCTCTCATAGACAAGCCTATGCTCCACGAATACGACACTGTTGTGGTTGCTGTCTCTCACAGAGAGTATCACTCTCTCGACGAGGCATACTTCCGCTCCCTCACCACTCCTAAGGCCGTCCTTGCCGACATCAAGGGCCTTTACCGGGGCAAAATCCGGGAGATGGTTTACTGGAGCCTTTAATACCTTGCCACAGTTTTTGGCATGTAGGTGGTATTGTGATAGTTGAAAATGTCATTTATTTAATGAAGTACTAACCACATGCCAAAAACTGTGGCAAGGTCCACAAAAAAATTTCCTTATTCTGATTTTTTGTGTAATTTTATACTATAATATAAACAATATCTGCATATTACTTTATTCATTACCGATATTTAAAATGATGGATCTGGATTTCTGTGTTGATTCTGTAGCAATTGATATTGTAACAGAAGAGTTGAAGAAGCTTTCTTGTCCTCTTTTATTTCGCCCTCACCTTGAAATAAAAGAGAACGATTTTTTTATAAATGTCCGTAATGTTGCAAGCTACCGTGTACAGGGTGGTGACAAAGTGCAAATACACCCACATGAAAACGCAGATATTGAGTCAATTAAACTATTTCTCAATGGTTCTGTATTGGGTGCGGTTCTTCATCAGAAAGGTATTATTCCTTTTCATGGATGTTCTTTTGTATATAATGGTCAGGGTATAATTATCTGTGGTCTTTCCGGTTCAGGAAAATCATCAGTAACAACAGCTTTCTGTCAGAACGGGGGTCGTTTTATAAATGACGATATTACACCTGTGCAGATTGGAGAGTCCGGAACAAAAATTCTTCCAATTAAAACCAAAATAAAACTTTGGGACGATTCTCTTCAAAGCTTGAATATTAATAATGACAACTTGCAGAGGATCAGGCCATCAATGGATAAATTTTATATTTCTCTACCTGAGAAAATAATGACAGAGCAACCTCTTGACCATATACTTATCCTGTCAAAACACAATGAAGATATATTCAGGGCGAACGAATTAAGCGGGATGGCTAAATATAATGTATTGCGCAATCAGATTTACAGGAAATCCTACTTAAAGGGAATGCCTGAAACAAATAAAAACTATTTTAAACAACTCTGCAAACTTGCACAACAAATCAGGATTACACAGGTGATACGCCCGCAGATATGTAGTATATATGATACTATGAATTTTATTAAGCAACAGATTGTCTGATGAAGAACCTGGTCTGGCTCGTATCATACCCAAAATCGGGAAATACATGGTTCCGTATGTTTTTGGCAAATTACCAGCGAGATTCCGGCATTCCGGTATCGTTGCAGGAGATTGAATCTACACCTATATCCAGCAATGCTGTCTCTTTTGAAGAGGAGACATCTCTTAATCCTTTTGAAATGACTTTTGATGAAGTAGATCTCTACAGGCCCGATGTATACCGGGCCATTTCAAAGGAAGCTGAAAGTACAGGTAAAATCTGTTTCAAGAAAACTCATGATGCATATACTCTCAATACCGAGGGGGTGCCTATTTTTCCGGCAGACGTGAGTAAATGCGCCGTATATTTTATCCGCAACCCATTAGATGTCTGCATATCGTATGCAAATCATAGTGCGAAGGAAGTTAGCATGACTGTAAATTTCATATTAAATGAAGAGGCATATCTGGCGGGTAAGAAAGCCGGGCAACTTTGTCAGAAACTTATGTCCTGGAAGAGCCATGTTAAAAGCTGGAAAGAGCAAAAACTCATACCAATACTTATTGTACGTTATGAAGATATGCTTGCTGAGCCTTTGGGCTCTTTTGGCTCAGTTGTTAAGTTTCTAGGGTTGGAATATAATGAGGAACGATTGGAGAGAGCCATTATAAACAGCGATTTTAATGTATTAAAGCAGATGGAGCAGGAAAATGGATTTAAGGAAAAATCGCAGAAGTGTAAAAGTTTTTTTTGGAAAGGGAAAATTGGAAACTACAGGGAGTATCTCTCAGATAAACAAATCAGAAGTATAGTTGAGTACAACTTTGATACTATGAAGGAATTCGGATATGTCGACGACAAAGGAGAAATTAAAATATAAAAATAGACCGGGATATGGAAAAATACAGAAGAAACGATCAGATTATAGACGGAGAGCTGGATAATAATCAGGTGATGATGCATATAGAGAAAGGTAAGTATTACGGATTGAATCCCGTTGGGAAAAGAATCTGGGATATTTTGGATAGCCCAAAAAGTCTGAATGAAATAACAGCTGTTCTTCTATCAGAATTTGATGTTACAGAAAGCCAATGCATAAAAGAGGCTCAGATATTTTTAGATAAGGCGGTTCAATCAGATATAATCAAAAAGGGTGAATTTGATTCGTAAGTTTATACGACTCCCTGGGGATGAGAAGTTGCTGTTTATTGAAGCAGCATTTTTTTTATATTTTTCAAAGGTATTCCTGATGCTACCTTTCAGATATTGTATAAAAAGAGTGCATCCCCCTGAATTAATGACTGCCTTTGCCGATCCTGTGTTACTGATAAAAATCCGTGATGCCGTTTTCAGGGCCAACAAGCTGGCCCTCTGGAAAAATATCTGTCTGGTAAAATCATTCTCCGCAAGGTTTATGTTGCAGCGGAGAAATATCGGTTCTGTAATGTATCTGGGGTTACAGTTCAAAAATGGTAAGGAGCTGGTTGCACATGCATGGCTCATATCCGGAGAAAAGTATATTACTCCTAAAGGGAGAGCAAAATACAAGGAAATACATTTTTTTTAACTTTTAAATTTATAAATTATGAAAGAAAATCAATTAGAAAAAAGAGAGTGGTCTAAACCTGAAATGACAGATCTGGACTCAGAAAAAACGGCTAATGGTGCTTCCCCTTCAGACCCTGAAATGTCGGTTGGTCAGATGGGCTATTCTTAATTGTTGAATGGGTTTTTTATATGGCATTGTAGATTTTAATCAGAATAAGAGCCCGCAACAGGATATAGAATGCCTTAAAAAGGCATTTATTCAACCTGATTTTGATAAACAAAGCTTTACCGGTTCATTTTTTTCTATAGGCATTTGCTGGAATAAAAATCACCAAGCCAATTCTGATTATTACAAACAGGACCAGTTTACTGTTCTGGCCGACATCCGCCTGTACAATCAGGAAAGTTTAAGAAAGGAGTTCCCTTTTAAAACCCCTGCAGAGGCTTTCTTTAAAGCTTTTAAGAAATGGGGCTTGCAATGTGCAGATCATCTGAATGGTGACTTTGCTGTTATACTTATTGATGAACACCAAAAACATGTTAACCTGTTTAGGGATCACATCGGTGCCCGTCCTTTAGTGTATCATTTTGATGGGAAACGACTTATTTTTGCCTCTCACGAATTCGGTTTGGCCAAATCCGGATTATTACCACTTAGTCTTTCGGAAAAAACAGCTGTGAAGCGTATTTTTACGCTTTGGGGGAATTATCCTTTGACCGTATTCGACTCCATTTATAAACTAACTCCGGGATATTTCGGCTCATTTTCAGAAAAGAAGAAAGAAATCACAAAGTATTGGAAACCTGAACGAATCAAAACCAATAGAAATCTGACCTACCAGAAGACCATTGCCCAATTGAAAGAAATGCTAATACAGGCAACCATGTCCAGGGTTTCAGATGGGAAAATAGGTGTTCACGTCAGCGGAGGGTTAGACTCAACTGGGGTGGCCTGCATTTTAGCCGACTATTTGGGTGACAAATCCAGAATCACTGGTTACTCCTGGACTCCGGAAAATTACAACGAGTGTTTTAGCGACCAGATTGATGAGAGAATATCTATTGAAGCTTTCGTAAAAGATAAGCACATTCAGGTCAGGTATTTACAAAATCAATTCTATGAGCGGGCCAAGGGAAGCGTTGTGCCTGATTTTGAGACTCAACACATCGAACAACCTATTATGAGCGTCGCGTCTCAGAACGGAGATTCGGTCATTTTTAGTGGTTGGGGCGGCGATGAATTTGTATCCCTTTCTTTACGTAGTACCTTTGGACATCTCTTTTTCAGATTTAAATGGCTGACACTGTTATCATTTGTCAGGAAACTTGGAATTAAAGCTTCTTTTTGGAAGTTTCGAAGAGAAGTGTTGCCCCTGCTTGTTCCGTTCCGGTTATTATTCACATATCAACCTTTTAGCTGGTCAAAGATTTTATATTTTAAATTGCCCTTTTGTTTCAGAAATTTTAACCGAATTCTTTTTCATAAAAGAAAGGGGTCATATAGCATTTTTGGCCGTAAGCAGTTTATGTTCAATCTAATCAAACTTTACCACCTTCCTGATCGCATGGATGCCTGGAGTATAAATGCTGAAAAAATCGGCATTGAATACCGATATCCACTACTCGATAAGGAGTTGTTGGAGTTCTGGTTCAGTATTCCCATCGAATACACCTATCGGGGGTTTGAAAAAAGAATACTTTATAGAGAGGCTATGAAGGGTATATTGACTGAAAGCATACGGCTTAGAACTGAAAAAAATGAAGCCGTATTCAAGTACTTTTTACTTCATAGCAATCGACAAGAATTCCCATATCTGACAAATGTATTGGAGAACACTCCTAAAAACAGATACATATCATTTTTCAAACACAAAGTGTTTCAGCAAAAAGTCAATCGTATCATAAATTCTGCAAAGAATACACAAAAGGCAGAGATTCATACCTACGCAGATCTTACCAATTATATCCGATATCTCAACTTGTACCACGAATACATTCAGGAGACCCAGTGAATGTTTTTTTGTTTATAGACGACCAGATAACAATTGTAGCTGATATACGAATATAAAATTCCAAAGAGTTAAAAAAATCGTTTACCTTTAAAAATAATACCTAGGCTATCGCCTATGCATATCACTCAAAAAAAAATTATGAATAACGTAGAATTAGTAAAACCAGATTGGGAAGCCCCAACAATTATTGATCTTGATATTGATAAAACAGCTGGAGGATGGATCCAAAATGGTGTTGAAAGTTCAACAGGTACTTTGTCCTAACTAATGGTTTTTTGTATCAATTCTATTACCTTTCCTACAGACTCATCCACAGACTCAGCCTCTGTTTTTAGGTGTAGAGCCGGCTGTTCCGGCTTTTCATATGGTGCGTCAATACCTGTGAGACCTGTGAACCTGCCGGCTTCAAATTTTGCATAAAGGCCCTTTGGATCTCTTTTTTTGCATGTTTCGATATCGGCATCTACAAAGATTTCAAAGAA
>CAYQPF010000030.1:0-38497 GCA_964419225.1 uncultured Candidatus Cloacimonadota bacterium
GATTTAGGATAGGGTTGGATGCTA
The DNA here is from genome assembly GCA_964419225.1 of uncultured Candidatus Cloacimonadota bacterium. Classification (GTDB taxonomy): domain Bacteria; phylum Cloacimonadota; class Cloacimonadia; order Cloacimonadales; family CAYQPF01; genus CAYQPF01. The sequence goes on from CAYQPF010000030.1 coordinate 25, forward strand.
GTTTAGAGTTGAAAGTTAAGAGTTGAAAGTCATCGACAACCCATCCCCAACCCTTCCCTTTTAATAAGGGAATGGAGAGAAAGCAGGTGATGTATTCTGCACTTGGAAAAAGGCAAGAAGGAAATGCAAAGCTTTTCCAAACAAGTCCTTGCCCTTTTTTAAGGGAAAGGATTTAGAATAGGGTTATCAGAGGGGGCTTTAGGGTTAGGTGTGGGGGACGTTGGATAAGTCTGACGAGTCGGAGATTAGGATCAACCAAACAAGTTCTTGACAGCAGAGTAGCATTTATTTTTTATAATGATGTATTTTGTTACTTGGAGTTGAGAAATGAAAGAGATAGAACTTTTGCCGTATTATATATTATCGCCAATGGGTTTGAAGGATTTGGAATTTTCTTATCACATGTGGGGAATCGATGTTAGATCGGTGTTTCGCGAGCATTTTGCCAGATCTTATTACAGCTCATTTGTGTTGAATTATAAGGGTCAATTAGCCGGACTTTGTCAGTTGATCATCTTTGAGAAGACTGCCTGGTTTGGAATGCTTATAACCTTTGAAGAGCATCGGAACAAAGGTTTGGGTACTAAAATGATGGAATTTATGCTTGATCAGGCAAAAACTAAGGGCTGTAATCAATTTATGCTATTTGCCACTCCCATGGGTGAACCAATATACAAGAAACTCGGCTTTGTAACGGACAGTACATATAATCTTTATAAAAAGCCTGAAGAAGCAGAATTCAACTATGAACATGTTTATCTGGCACAGCAAGCTGATTATGAAACTATCTTAAAAATAGACCGAATAACTACGGGCGAAGACAGAAGTGCTATGCTGATTCATTATCTGGAGAATGCCGTGGTGTATCGGAACCAGGACGGGGTAGAGGGATTTTATTTACCGGATTACGGTATTGGCACTATCATCGCTTTAAATTTAGGGGTAGGGGAAAATTTGTTAAAATACAGATTTTCAAACGAGCAGGAATATGCTGTAGTGCCTGACGATAATGTCCATATTTGCGAATTACTTGAGTCCTGGGGTTTTGAAAAAAGTCATCCAACTCCCCGTATGGTAATGGGTGAACCATCAAAATGGAAGCCCAACAACATATTCTGCAGAGGATCGGGATATGCGGGATAGGTATTTAATTATTAATTATCAATTATTAATTATTAATGATAGTGGTAAATGATTGATAACTCACCCCCGGCCCCTCTCTTGCAAAGCGAGGGGAGTGAAAAGAGACCCAGAAAAATATTGAAACCCGCAGGCTGTATTCTAATTGTAAATTGTAAAAAAAATAAGATAAAGGAGAAAAAGAGTGAAGAAAGTAGTGTTATTGATGATGATTATTTGTTGGATGAGTGTGATGTTTGCTCACAAAGTTTTGTTAACGAGCGGACAAACTCTGAAAGGCGAGATTGTGGGGAAGATAGCTGACACCTTATATATTGTGGTGGATGATCAAGTCCAGAGTGTGCAGAAAAAGACAATAAGTGCGGTATTCAGATCCCAGGACAAGAATGACAAAGAAAAAGAATTTAACAGGAAAGACTGGTTGTATGATGCCTATCAGGCATATTTATCACCACAGAAATATTTAGTAAATAGGTCTAAATCCTTTGCTATCAACACAGAGGAAGTTGATCAAATGAGTGAAAGAGTATATCAATTGTATCAACTTAAATTAAATCAGGATTTTCTGGCTCGGGAGAGTTATAAGAAAAGATTGTTTTATTCAGGTTGGGTAGCTGCTTTTATCATTACAGGTATTGTAACAAATGCCGTTGTGTCGAATTAAAATATGGTAGGGAAAAAAATATATGAAAAAAATTATACTAATTATAATGATAGTTTGTTGGATGTCGGCCATATTTGCAACCAAAATTATTTTGCAAACAGGTGAGACGATAGAAGGAAAGATTGTCGGTAAAGTAGGTAAAATATTATATGTGAAAGTAGAAGATAACATTAAAAGTTTTACTAAAGATGATATTAAAGAAATTCCCTGGTTATGGGGTGATGATAAAGATATGAGATTTTCTGAAGAAGACTGGTTAGATAGGGCTTACCAATCAACCATAAATGACAAGCTTAAATTTTCTCTACTTGATACATTCGATTGGTCTGATGTTACATTTTCAGATGTTAATAAGATGACAGAGCGGGAATTCCAATTGTATCAATTGAAATTAAATCAGGTAAATCTGAATAAACAAATGCAAAAAACAAATGAAATTATAATTTTTAGTACTGCAGTTACGACTGCAGCAATAATTGCGACAGGAATCCTCCTCTACAATCAGAAATATGGGTACAAGGATAGAGTTGTTTTAATTAATCCTTGACGGATACAAGCCCATTTTCAAAATTCGAAATATATGAATTATGTAGATCAGAGAAAGCCGATTTCCCGTTCTCCGAGCCTGAAGAGTATAGTCTGTCCCAAGACGAAGAGGTTCGAGAGTATAGTGGTTTGTGCAGTTAACTGCCAATCCAAGTGTAGTGAGTACCGTAAAGTTTTCTCTTTGGATCAGTTATTAAAATTTATAGAATTATATCCACAATACGAATTAATAGGAGTTGTCATGCCAAAAGAAACAGTTACCCCAACCCCCAAGAAGAAAGAAAAATGTTATTGGGTTGTTCTGGAAGCCAATAATTACAAAGAAGTAACTGAGAGTGAATTGATCAATAATCCTCAGGAATATCTGGGAAAGCAGATTTGGGAAAAACCCCCGTTTGAGTTTGAATTAGTAGTATCTTTGAGAAAGAAGAGTACTACCTAAGAGCCCATTATTCGCATTAAAGAGAGGACATCGCTTTTGTAGATAATGAAGATCTTCTGGAAAATAAAACTGAAGTATTCCCAATAGAACATGAGCAGATAGAATCCCACGATCAAACTCAGATTCATGCTGAGGCTGAAGACATCAGCTTCAGAGTCGATCTTTTCCAGGAGAGAGAGGACTATTCTCACCAGGAAAAGAATAACGATCAGAGGTGCTCCCATTTTGATACCCAGAACAAAAATACTCTGGATCATATAAATGAATTTGGGAAACAGAGCTGAAGTGAAATGTGCCTGAGTTAAAGGAATGCTGTAAAAACTATCAAACAAGGCTTTCAGGAGAAAATGATGGCCATTTATACTGAATAAAAGCATCGTAGCAAAGAAAACAAATAACTGACCTACCACATCCGTATCTTCTTCTGTTGTAGGATCTACCATTGTCATCATTTCCAATCCCATCATATTACTGACCTGAGCACCTGCAAATAATGCTGTTTCAAAAAGAAAAGCGGTAAACAAACCAAGACATAAACCTACCAGAACTTCTTTTGCTGACAGAAAGAAGAGAAACATGATACTTACAGGAAGATCTTTGGGGACAGGGATAATGTTGGCACAAACCATTGTCAGGAAAAGACCAAGAAGAATTCTTACCTGGGGAGTGATAGCTTCATTGGAGAAAAGTGGCATCACAGATAAAAGGGTAGTAATTCTCAGAAAGATGAGAAAATAAGTTTGTAATTCACCTAAAGTTAAGCCTAAATATTCAAACATTACTTATTCAGAGTTGTCATTATATTCATGATATAGTTGAAATATTCAATGAATTTATTAATCATCCAGGGAATTGTGAGAAGTAAAACGACCATTGTCGCCAGGATTTTGGGAATAAAGGTAAGGGTCATTTCCTTAATCTGGATAACAGTTTGGAAGATGGAGATGAGGACACCGATAACCAGTCCTGTGAGTAGAATCGGTGCAGAAATGATCATTGTATAATAGAGTGTTTTGGTGGCTATTTCAGTAACAAATTGTTGTGACATCATAATTCTCTCCTACCAATTAAAGCTTTTAACCAGGGATTGAATGACTAAGTACCAACCATCGACCAGAATAAACAGCAGGATTTTCAGGGGAGCCGAAATCATTGCAGGCGGAAGCATCATCATACCCATGGACATAAGAATACTTGCCACGATCATATCAATCATGAGAAAAGGTAAATAGATGAGGAACCCCATTTCAAAAGCGATTCTGATTTCACTAACACAGAAAGCGGGTACGATAACATGCAGAGGGATAGCATCAGCATTATCGGGTTTTTCCATTCTGCTGCTGTTGATCATGAGGGCGAGATCTTTGTCTCTGGTCTGTTTCAGCATAAAGTCTCTCAGGGGTTTAATACCGAGAGTGTAGGCTTGTTGGTGGGTCATTTCGCCTCTGAGATAGGGCTGCAGGGCTTTATCATTCATTTGATTGAAGATGGGGGCCATGATAAAAAAGGTAAGAAAGAGAGAAAGGCCGGCGATGATTTGATTACTGGGGGCTGGTGCGGTTCCCACAGCTTTACGTACGAAGGATAGGACAATGGAAATTCTGGTAAAGCAGGTCATCATAATGAGAATGGAAGGTGCTATGGAAAGAACTGTGAGTAGGAGGAGGATTTGCATGCTTGTGGCAACATCTTTGGGAGCGGTAGTTTGGCCGACTCCGACGGTAATTCTGGGAATACCCTGAGCATCGAGGTTCCCAACAAAAAATAGGGAGAGTAGTAGGATTACAATAAAATATTTCATGATTTTCTCAATTTATCAAAGATGGATTTAAAATTAACGTGATTTTTATTTTTACTTGCTTCTTCGATTTCTTCAATTTTCACGGGATCAATTATTTTATCCAGGGTTTGAATATTGTCGGGAGAAACACCCAAGATATGAATTTGATCAAAAAGGCGTACAATATAGATAGCCTGTTTAGTATTGATGGGGAAAATATCCAGAACTCTGGCCTGCGGATCAGACTTGGAGACGAGTCTGCCTTGTCCGCTGAGTCTTTTCATGGCATAAATACCGAAGTAGAGGACGATAGTTAAAAATATGAGAGCTAAGAACATGCGGAATAATACGCCTGTCAGTCCCGGGGTTTTGAGGGGTTTGACTGCATTCGAGGAATCCGGGAAAAAGGTTTGTTTGACGACCATGTCTGGTTTGAGTGAATCTGCAGAAATCTTAGTTGAAGTTTTTTGAGGAGAATTGAGTTGTGATTTTACTTTTGGCGAAGAATCTGAATCTTTAGTTTCAGTAATTTGGTTTTGTGGAGAGGATAAGACCTGAGTACTATCAGCAGAGAAAAGGGTGAGAGAAAAGCTGATCAGGATAATTAACAGAATTATTTTCAAATGCATTATTTTCCTAAACTGCGTATTCTGTCTTCGCGGGATACAAGGCTTACGATTCTTACGGCATAGTTTTCATCAGCAACCATAACTTCACCGATAGCGAATTTCTTACCGTTAACCATTAGATCAACAAGATCACCTGCCAATTTATCTAATTCAACGACAGAACCCTGTCCAAGTTCGAGGATTTCTTTGATTCTCATTTCTTTTTTGCCTAGTTCTACAGTAACAGGAAGAACGATATCCATGAGCATATCGATATTTTGAGGTTTATGACCTTGAGCGGGTCTTGAGTCACCAAATTCTGAAAAAGAGGCACGGGAAACAGAGACATTTTCTTGTTTAGGTGCCTGATTAGCTTGATTGTATCTTGGTTCGGGGCTGGAACCACCGTTGATTTTGTTTACGATTTTACTAACAGCGTCGTCAGCCATGGCGTCAAGGACGAGAAACATACTATGGTTTTTTCCTAAGAGTTCAAAGAAAACAGGAACCATAACATTATCCTGCATAAAATCTCTTTGTATTTCCATATCAGTAAGTTCAACTTCAACGACAGTACCTGTCAGTGAGACGTTTTCCCCTGATAATTCAGCGCTAAGGCTTCCGAGTACCTGGTTGATCATTTCCTGGATCGCATCATTATGTTCTTCAGGAGAATAGACAGCTTCACCGTCACCCAACATCATCAAGTCTGCCAAAGCGGCGACTGCGTCTTTGGAAGCGATAAAGGGTAATTGAAAGCTTTGTTCACCGTTGAAATTAATGGAAACAACAACGCTAGGCATTTGAATATTTGTAGTTATTTGGCCAAAATCAAAGGTTGTGGCAGATACTTGTTTAAATGTTAAGTTTTGGTTTGTAATAGTGGACAAAACACCACTGGCATTGGAGCAGAATAAATTCACAAACTGGTCAATTTTTTGCAGGTCACTCATCGATTTCTCCCTCTTCGTTAATTAAATGTTCTATTTGGATTGAGTATTTTTTATTTGATGTTCCCGGTGTACCGATAAATTTAGGTTCATTTTGAACTTTTGCTAAGAGCATTTCTTTAATAGGTTTTTCTAGAACAAGAATATCACCTTCGTCCAATTCCAGGAAATCGCTAACAAGCAGATCTGTTCGGCCGATTTCCACGCTGAAATTAACTTCGGTTTGTTCCAAAGTCTTATAAAGAAGACGTGTATCTTCTTCGTTGGGTTTTTTCTTGAGCAGGGTCAGATAATTTTGACTCATTAGTTTTTTGAGAATTGGTTCCAGCATAAAGTAGGGGAAGCAGAGCAGAATATAAAATTCATAGCTTCTGACAATAATCGGGAAATTGAGTACGATCATAGTTTCGCTGGCCGGAGCGATAGTTACTAATTGAGGATTTGTTTCAAAGGTAATGATTTTACAATTCAGCACATCAATTTGTTGCCAGGATTCTTTAAAATATTCGAGTACATGTTTAGCGATATTTTCAATGACAGTTCTTTCAATGATAGTAGGAACATTTTCCATTCTGTTAATAGTTGAGCCGGTACCGCCGAAAAGCCTGTCAATGGTAAAATAAGTGAGATTTGGATCCATTTCCAGGAGAGCTTGCCCGTCCAGATTGGATATTTCGAAGATATACATATAAGTAAAATCCGAGGCAGACATGGTGAATTCCAGATAAGTAACCTGTTCGATTGTAGGACTTTTGACATCGATCATAGTACGCAGGTTGTTGGAGAGATATGTCCCTAATAATCTGGCGAAGTTATCGTGGATATTTCTGAGAATTTTTAATTGTTCTTTGGAGACTCTGTCGGGGTGTCTGAAGTCGTAGAGGCGGAGATCTTTCTGCCGGACTATACCTTCGAGAGGGATTTCGGAATCTTTCTCCTGTGAGAGGAGAGCATCAACTTCTTCCTGAGTTAGTAATTTGCTCATAATTTATTGTATCACAAATTGGGAGAACAAGACTTTTTTGATTTTTCCTTCAGATAAGTCTTTGTTGACCATTTTTTTAATATCTTCTTTGATTTTTTGTCTGTTTTCGATATTTTGTAATTCAGCCATAGATAAGGAGGCAAAATAAGTATTAAAGCTATCTTTGAAAACGATGTCTTTAGCTTTCAATTCTTCCTCCAATTTTTCATATTTCATTTTATCAAACTCAAACCCCATGGTGATTACCAAAAATCTTCCATCACCATCCTTGGGATTAATAACCAGATCTTCCATATTATGCATCCCGAAAGCTTCAGGATTCTCTTTTTCTTTATTTTCGTCAGAACCTTCGGATTCTGAAGAACTTTCTTCTGAATCTCCAGCTTTTTTCGCAGCAGCTTCTTTTTTGGGATCAGCATCAGATTTTTTTATAACAAAAAAGTAGAATCCTACTGATAATAGTAAGTTCGCCATAACGATTGCAGCAATAATGATAATATTGACTTTTCCTTCTGAGTTAGCCATTCTCACCTCTACATCACAGATTTTTAATATCTGGTCTATTATTTCACAGTGGGGAAAAAATATCAATACTTTTTTTTGTTTTTTTACATTTTATGCTAAAATAATTGTAAATAGGCAGTTAGACGAGTGTTTCTTTGTCTTGTATTTATAACAATTTTAGATTAAGAGTTCATTAATTTTAAGATTATCGTCAGATAGTTGGGTTTTTAGAGCTGATTAAGGGACAATAGGGACTTTATGGACTACATGGACTATATGGACGAGATAGTTGTTAGTGGTTGGACGAAGCTGCAAGCAGCAGATTCGAACTTAGCTTTGTTGTGTTGAAAAATTTGCTTTACTAATTTGGCTCTTGTTTTAATTTGCAGATAAAGTTAGGTGATAAGCTATAGAGTGTATGAACGGTGACGGGAATGACAATGTGTTTGTCTCTGTTAGTATTATAAAATTTATATCAATCTGACTTTGCATTACAAAAACTGCACAAAAGTAATCCCCAAATACATTATTATGGGCGAGCTGTCTTGAGCTCATCCAACAACATTTCTATTCATGAAGGAAAAGAAGAGAAATGCTTATTTAGTTAGTTGTTAGTGGGGGAAGGGGAAGATAGCCAGGTTTGTAGGAGCTGACTCCCACGTCGGCCCAAATTCGGTAAAATCACAACCCATCCCCGGCCCTTCCCTTTTAATAAGGGAAGGGAGTGAAAGCGGGTGTTGTATTCTGCAAATGAAAAATTGGATAGGGCAGGAGTTTAACCCGAACTGTGCAGTAGAATCTTCACAATCTGGCTGAAGCTATTTCAGTGTGCTGTGGGCAGTGGGCAGGAGAGATTTAAGAGAAAGAGATTTTGAAAGACTTACAATCTCACTCGCCATATTTATTATATAAATCGTTCGATTGCAAACCTTCACTTTTCATGATCTTCGACCCAGCTTGCAAACCTCTACTGCACAATCCGGGTTTAATTACAATTATGAATTGTGAAATGCCTTTAGAATAAATATTATTGTGCTTTATTGACAATTTTCTGCTGATGTAAAAAATGAAACAAAATATGGGAAAGTGGAGATATATGAAAGGGATTCTCTTTGATTTGAAGAAATATTCCATTCAGGATGGGCCTGGAATAAGAACAACAGTTTTTTTCAAAGGATGTCCTTTATCTTGTAGATGGTGTCACAATCCGGAGAGTATCAAACCTGGTAGTGAAACTATCAGAATTCTGGACAGGAAAAAGTGTCTTGATTTATCCACAACAGAGACAATACATACTATTGGTAAAGAAGTAGATAGTTCCATAGTCTTAAAGGAAATAGTAAAAGATCTCCAATTCTATGCAGATTCAGAAGGAGGGGTTACTTTTTCCGGAGGGGAGCCTTTTTTACAGCCTGAATTTCTTTGGGAATTGTTGACTTTATGCAAACAAGAGGAAATTCATACTTTAGTTGATACATGTGGTCTGGTGGATTCGGTCACGTTAATGAGAACAGCGGGTTTGATTGATTTATTCTATTATGACCTTAAAATAATGGATAGTGCAAAGCACATTGAATATACAGGAGCAGATAACGGCTTAATTCTGGATAATTTAAGATTACTGGTCGAGAAAAATCAGCCTGTAGAGATCCGAATCCCCTTAATTCCCGGGATCACGGATACTTTTGAAAATCTTAACGGCATAGTTCAGTATCTCTTAACGCTGAAAACAGTTCCGTTAGTACATTTGCTGCCCTATAATACTTTCGTTGATTCCAAGTATCAGAAATTGAACCAAACATTTAATATGAAAGATTTAAGACGCCAAAACGAAGCAACTTTATTGTATATGCAAACCATTTTTACAGAAGAAGGCATTACCTGCCATATCGGAGGATAAATGAACCCAAGGATAGCAGCTTTAAGACAGCAATCACTGGAGGCAATTCCCTGCCTTTCAGAAGAAAGAGCTAAGTTAGTAACAGAGTTTTATCAGAAGCATCAGCCACAACAATACTCAGTACCTGTAGCCAGAGCAAAGCAATTTCAATATATATTGCAAAATAAAGAGTTATGCATCAATACCGGGGAGTTGATAGTGGGGGAGAGGGGGCCGGCTCCCAAAGCGACACCCACATATCCTGAACTTTGCATTCATTCAGCCAGTGATTTGGATATCCTGCATAACAGAGAAAAAGTTTCCTTTCAGGTTTCAGATTCAGCGAGGGAGTATTTGCTCAATGAGGTTCAAACCTTTTGGCAAAACACAACCATGCGGGATAAGATTTTCAATGCAATGGACGAAGATTGGAAAACTGCTTATAAAGCAGGAATTTTTACAGAGTTTATGGAACAGAGAGCACCGGGTCACACTGTAGCAGATGGCAAAATATACAAAAAAGGCATGAAAGATTTTATCTTGGAAATAGAAGAAAATTTAAATAAATTGGATTACTTTAGTGATAATCAGGCATTGGCTAAAAAGGAAGAGCTTAAAGCAATGAAAATAGCTGCAGAAGCTCTGATTATGTATGCCCGGAGAAATTCAGAAGCATTAAAGCAATTGGCAGAGGAAGAAACAGATCCAGAACGTAAAGCAGAATTGTTTAATATGTCAGTGATTTGTCAAAAAGTACCGGAGAATGCACCGGCAACCTTCCAGGAAGCTTTACAGTATTACTGGTTTGTGCATTTGGGAGTAATCACCGAGTTAAATACCTGGGATTCTTTTAATCCTGGCAGACTGGATCAGCATTTGTGGCCATTCTATCAAAAAGATTTGCAGGAAGGACGTCTGACGGAAGAAAAAGCGAGAGAATTGCTTCAAGCTTTTTGGATTAAGTTTAATAATCAGCCCGCTCCACCCAAAGTTGGAATTACAGCACAGGAAAGCAATACTTACACCGACTTTTGTTTGATCAATGTCGGCGGATTAACACCTGAAGGACAGGATGCCTGTAATCCACTTACCTATATGATTTTGGATGTGATAGAAGAAATGAGACTTTTACAACCCAGTTCTATGGTGCAGATCAGCAGAAAGAATCCTGACAAATTAGTTAAAAGAGCTTTACAGATCATTAAAACAGGATATGGTCAGCCATCCTTGTTTAATACGGATACCCTGATTCAGGAAATGCTCAGGCAGGGAAAGAGTTTAAAAGATGCCAGAGAAGGCGGAGCTTCAGGTTGTGTGGAAACAGGTGCTTTTGGGAAAGAAGCTTATATTCTGACCGGATACTTCAATCTGACGAAAATTTTGGAATTAACCCTGAATAATGGCTATGATCCCAGAACGAAGCAGCAGCTTGGTCCTTTGACGGGAGAACCTGATTCATTCAGAGAATATAATGATTTTTATGCAGCTTTTGAAAATCAACTGAACCATTTTGTGGATATAAAGATCAAAGGAAGCAGAATTATAGAACAGCTTTATGCAGAATATTTACCAGCTCCATTCATGTCTATACTGATCGAAGACTGCATAAAAAATGGTCAGGATTATAATGCCGGTGGTGCCAGATACAATTCCAGTTATATTCAGGGAGTGGGAACCGGCACGACTACAGATTCTTTATCAGCGATAAAATATCATGTTTATGAGCAGAAGAAAATGAGTTTAAGGGAGTTGAAACAGCATTTGGATACAGATTTCGCAGGTGAGGAATCGGTACGGCAGGAACTTCTGATCAATACTCCCAGGTATGGAAATGATGACGATGCTGCGGATTCTTTGATGCAGCAGCTATTTCATTCATATTGGTCGGCAATTGACGGAAAACCGAATGCAAGAGGCGGACATTTCCGGATCAATATGTTGCCAACAACTTGTCATGTGTATTTCGGAAGTGTAATTGGGGCGACACCTGATGGCAGATATGCGGGGCAACCCATTTCTGAAGGCATTTCTCCGGTACAGGGAGCCGACACAAACGGGCCTACATCAGTAATTAAATCTGCAGCCAAAATGGATCATATTTTAACAGGCGGAACTTTATTAAATCAAAAATTCTCTCCGGAAATTATGGCTACTGAAGATGGAGTTAATAAAGTTGTACATCTGGTCAGATCGTATTTTAAAATAGATGGACATCATATTCAGTTTAATGTTGTTGATGCAGAGACTTTACGTAAAGCCAAGGCTTTTCCACAGGATTATAGGGATTTAATTGTACGGGTTGCGGGCTACAGTGATTATTTTAGTGATTTGACCGAAGCATTGCAGGATGAGATCATCGCCAGGTCGGAACAGAGGATATAGTGGGCAGATGGCATTGGATGGGATTACACGGACGAACAAGGACTTACACGGACTAACACGGACAAGGGAAGAGAGCCAAAACTATAATGTGGTGGGAATTTAAAAAAGTGAAAACTCAGCTAAGAGCTAGTAAGGAGCTAGTAAGGAGCTAAAGGGAGAAATAGAATAAATTGGTAAGCGTAAGAAACAGATATTTAGAAAAAAATCTTGACTTTTTAGTCGCTCTGATATACAAAGTACTTGGGAAAGGAGGAGGAGAAAATGAACAGAGTAGCGGCCGAAAGGACGAACACAAAGAAGAAGGCACTTACCGAGGAAAAGATTTCCGCGAGTAAGTCAGAATTGAACGAAGCAGTTGCAGCTTTGAATTGTTTGGAGGATGTTGTACATGCTCCAGGACGCTTGATCATCCTGAGGATAATGCAGCAAGTTGAGAGTATCGATTATTTGAGTTTATTGGAATTGACGAAAATGACTTGGGGAAATTTATCATGTCACCTGCGTAAGTTAAACAAGGGTGGTTTGATAGAAATGAAGAGGACTAAGAAAGGGAATAAACCCTGGACAATAATTTTAATGACTTCAAAAGGTAAACAAGCCTTGGAAGATTGGAAAGAGAAGGTAAAAGTTGCGTTTAAGGAATTTAATGCAGAATTATCAATACCCAGGAATGCTGAGATTGAAAAATTGAAAGAAGGTATTTATATACCGAGAAAAGTTACTTTCCGGAATGATCTTTCGTTATTTGCTATTAATTCGTTGTTAAAATATCAATATCCGTCAGACCCGCAATTGGATGAGTTTATAGTATTGCCTTAGTCAGTGGGCAGTGGGCAGTAGGCAGGAGGCAGTAGGAGAATAACTCACCCCCGGCCCCTCTCTTGTGAAGAGAGGGGAGTGAATAGAGAGTGGGCAGTGGTCTAATACTGTTAAGTTAAGAGGAAAATGTGGTATTTTTTGAGTAATTTACCCTCATCCTAACCTTCTCCCTAAAGGAGGGAGAAGGAACTGAATGGTTTGAAGCTGTTACATATGCCGAAAGATAAAGCTTAGCTTAACGGCAGATGGCAGTGAGCAGTAGGCAGGAGATCTTTTAAAAGGGGAAGATATTTCCCATATAGTGTGGAAAAAAATTATTGGAGAGAAACAGAAGAAATAATGCTGTAAGCTCAACACCTCTGAAATAGGGCGTTTCGGATGATTTTTCTTTGTATGACAGCCAAGTATGAATGGCATAGGGATTGCTTTCATATTGTATGTGGAGGTGAATATGTTAAATAATATTCTTTTTTAGGGGACTTAAATACCGGTTATTGAAAAGGAAATGGATGTTTATTAAGAACGTCAGAAGGGGTTGGGTATTAATGTTGCGAATGAAATGACCCCAGGTTATGAAGCCAGAACGGTAACCTTTGAAGAAGAGTATCAAAAGGCAATTCACGGGAAAAATTTAGAAGGTCGTACAACAAGTGGTAATCATATCGAATTGGGACATAAGAGATTTGAGAAGTTGAATCCTGAGGTGGAATTTCGATCAGCACCCATGAATGATACAGGTTTGAACAATGTTGATATAGACAAGGAAATGGCGGAGATGGCAGAGACTAATTTACGATATGAGATGGCGACGAGTCTTGTGATGAAGAAATTTGCCAATATCAAGAGTGCCATTCGTGGTAGATAAGCAAGGAGAATGAGATGTTACAGTCATTATTTAGTGCCATACATGTAAGTGCGACAGGTTTATCAGCACAAAGATACAGGATGAATTTAATATCTGAAAACATAGCGAATGCAGAGACAACCAGGACACCGGAAGGTGGGGCCTATAATCGTAAATTAGCTGTATTGGAATCAGGTACACCAGGGGAAAAGTTTTCTGATATTTACGAGAAGAACAGAATTAGTATGGAAGCGACAAAGAACAGACATATACCTGATGAACCATTTCGTGAGCCAATGGTAGATCATCTCAAGGGAGTACAGGTATCCGAAACTATTCAATCGGATGCTCCGCACCCCATGGTTTATGATCCACACCATCCTGATGCTAATGCAGATGGTTATGTAGAAATGCCAAACGTTAATATTGTACAGGAAATGACAGACCTAATTACAGCTTCCCGTTCTTATGAAGCCAACGTTACGGCGTTGAACAGCAGTAAAGATATGATACGGAAGGCACTCAGGATTTAAGGAGTAGGAAAATGGCAATTACAATCTCCAATAATAATATCCAGAGCAATTATCCGGCAATAAATGCAGTACCGGATGCTTATCGTAAGAATACATCAGAAAAGAAGACGATTCCTGTGAATAACAAGACGAATGAGCATGAACAAATTAGGGATGCCAGTTCAAATGAATTAAAGAATTATCTAAGTCCTGCCGAAAAAAAAGTATTAGGAGAATTGTTTGGAGAGGTACAGAAAGAAAGTCTGATGCCGAATTTCCACACGCAAAATAACCCTGCCTTTTTAAAAGGCAGTAAGATTGATGTTGTATTATAGGAGAGAAGATGAGTGATCCCAGATTATCAGCCATAAATCAAATGAGATCTCTTGATACGCAGTTACTGAAGCCTTCAGAGCAGAAGGAAGCACCAGAAATTTCCTTTAAAGATATGATGTCAAAATATATCTCAGATGCCAATGACATGCAAGTTTCAGCAGATAAGGATATTCAAAAGATTATTGCCGGGGAAGATGTAGATGCGCATCAGGTAATGACAGCAGTGGAAAAAGCGAACATAAGTTTTGAATTGGTTATGGAAATCAGAAACAAGATGCTGGAAGCTTATCGCGAGATCATGAAGAGTCAGTTGTAGGCAGTGGGCAGTAGAAAAAGAAAGCAACTGAGTACAGAGGATTGAGGATCATATAGTTGTTAATTGTTAGTTGTTAGTTGTAAGTGGGGGAAGAAGGAGAGGAAAGGCATTTCGGAACACGGACTAGCATGGACTAACACAGACTTACAGGGACTGTAGAAGAGATCTGAAGATATTTTATCAGAAGGGATATTTTAAAGACAATTTTTTTAGAGATATTATTAGAGAAAAATACCAACAGATTACCGTAAATATATTAAAATTAAATTAATGAAGAACAGCGATAAAAAAGAGTTATT
Organism: uncultured Candidatus Cloacimonadota bacterium; assembly: GCA_964419225.1. GTDB lineage: Bacteria > Cloacimonadota > Cloacimonadia > Cloacimonadales > CAYQPF01 > CAYQPF01. The sequence goes on from CAYQPF010000030.1 coordinate 15,031, forward strand.
AAATAAGAAGATAAGAAATAAATAGTTTGAAGATTTTATACATAATTCAGCCACATTAATATATATGGAATGATATTTGCTTGTTTAGCAAGTAATTACTTATTGTGGGAGATGTGTATGAAAAGGCTATGTATTATCACATTATTATTATTAGCCGTTACATTGTCATTTGGCAGAGAAGTACAGATTCAGACAGCCAAGCCAATGTTTACGATCACGGAAAAGGGCAGTGATTATTATGATTTGGAGTTTAATTTAACTTCATATCAGGAAGAGGATTTTCAGTTTGAGGGGAAGAATTACAAGAAAATAGTTCATCCTGAGGGCGGATTAATTCACAAGAAGGGCTATCCGGAGTTACCGGTATTTGGAACATATTTGGCAATCCCTGTGAATTCTCAAGTAACGATCGAAACAATTCAGGATATTAAAAGTACAATTCCTAACTATAGAGTTTATCCTTCACAAGATGGTAAGGAGCCGGTACGTGGCGAAATTATCAGTATAAATCGAGATATTTATCAATCAGGAGAGTCTTATCCGTCAGAAAAAGTGATAGAGAGTGGTCAGACAGTCATTCGTGATTTGAATTTACTGAATGTATCTTTTCAGCCATTTGTCTATAAAGGTAGCAGTAATGAGTTAAGTATATCTTCAAAAATGAAGATCAGAGTACATTACAGTAATCCCAACGGAGTGTCACAAATAAGTTTACGGCCGACAATGTCGAGAGCATTTGAGCCACTTTATGAGGCATTAGTCTCCAATTATGCACAAATAAGGGATGAGATGCCTGATTATCAGAAGCCATCGTTGTTAATAGTATATAAAACTGATGCTAATTTGCAGGCAGTAATAGATCAGTTGGCATCCTGGAAGAGGCAAAAGGGTTTTGAAGTGAATTTAGCGTCAACTGCAGTAGCGGGAAATTCGACTACATCAATCAAGGCATATATTCAAAATGCTTATAATACCTGGCCAAATCCACCTGAATACATTATTCTGGTAGGAGATGCAGGGCAGAGTGATGCTATGTATCTCCCGACTTATTTCTCTCCTTACAATTATTATGAAGGTGCCGGCGATTATCCTTATACATTTTTAGCAGGGGGAACGAGTGATTATCTGGGAGATGCTATAATAGGACGTTTACCTGTAGATACAGCGAATCAGTTACAAACTATTCTCACCAAGATTAAATTATCAGAGAGAAATCCCTCGATAGCAGGTAATTTGGATTGGTATAAGCGGACAGTTTTAGTGGGGGATACATCTGTATCAGGGCAATCTTGTGAAGATACGCAATTATGTATTAAAGATAAAATGAAGGCTTATGATAATACATATACATTTACAGAGCAGTACACAAATGTGAGTGGATCCGGCATAGCTCAGGCACTGAATACAGGTCAGATTTTCATGTCATATCGGGGATATTATAATTCCAGCGGATTCAATGTCTCGCATATAAATTCTTTAACAAATATGAATAAGCTGACAAACTGTGTTTTTATTACCTGTGATACAGGTGCATTTGCAGATGGAGACAGCAGAATAGAGGCTTTTGTCAATGCAGGTTCAGTTGCATCGCCGAAGGCAGGTTTTACAGCAGTTGGAATGTCCACCTCGCATACGCATACAGCATATAACAATACATACAATGTAGCTATTTTTGATGGAATATTCAAACATGGCATCAGAAATATGGGTACAGCCATGTTGTATTCTAAACTGTTTGTTAGTAAGACTTACAACGGGATAACCTCATCATATGCTAATGTCTTTAATCAATGGTGTAATTTGATGGGAGATCCTTCGATGGATGTATTGATGGGTATTCCACAAACATTAAATGTTGCATATAATCCTTCCATTCCTTTGGGATCAAATTCTATAGCAGTATCTGTTACCGATGATTCTGGTAATCCTGTAAAGGATGTATGGGTAACAGCATTAGCAGAGAGCTCAGGATTGAGTTGTACAGGTTATACAGATGAGAATGGTCAGATTGTATTACAATTTATGGCAGGCATCAGTGCAGTGTTTAATTTAACAGCGACGAAACCGAGTTATATGCCTCATACCGGCTATGTGACTGTCAGTACAGAAGCTGCAATCGGGTACCAGTCTGTAACGATAGATGATGATAATAATAACAGTAGCAGCGGGAATAATAATCATATATTGAATCCGGGCGAAACTGCCGAGTTGATGTTTAATTTGAAGAATTATGCCAGTACTGCATCTGCAGGGTGGTACAAGTTGTCATCAACAGATCCCTGGGTAACGATAACCAGTGATTCTGTCAGTTTTAGTTCCATAAATCCACAGCAGGAAATGAGTTTAGCGGAAGGGTCTTTTGTGACAATTTCTCCTGCATGTCCCAATACCCACAAGATTATTTTTGAATTGGAAGTAAATAATGGTACAGTTGTTTGTACAAATTATTTTGAATTACTGGTGACATCATCTGATTTGGATATTATATCTGTAGTTGTGACAGGCGGGCAAAACTCGATACTGGATCCCGGAGACGAAGCAATTTTAACGTTAACAATCAATAATAATGGTACAATAGCAGCTGAGAATATTTATGCAAGTTTAAGCACAACAAATTCAAAAGTTACTATTACCGATACAACAGCTTTTTTTGGTAGTACAATAGCACCTTATGCCCAGGCAATCTGCAATACTGATAATTTTGTTTTATCCTGTTCGAGTCAACTGATTCCAGGCGAGTACATTAATTTTGCAATGAGATTATACAATGCCAATGGTTATGAAGAAATTGAGACTTTCAACTTAATGGTAGGAAGTCCTACATTGACAGACCCGTTGGGGCCGGATGCTTATGGTTATATTTGTTATGATGACGGGGATCTAAGTTATGAAGATCATCCAACTTATAATTGGATAGAGTTACACCCAACTTTAGGAACCAATATTGGGTTAAATGATTCCGGGAATGATGATGATGCGACAATGACAGTTACACTGCCTTTTAGTTTCAGATTTTATGGTGTGTCATATTCACAGGCAAGTATTTGTTCGAATGGCTGGCTTACTTTTGGAGCGACGACACAATCCGGTTTCCGTAATTTCCCACTTCCCGGAGCGATGGGACCAAGTCCAATAATTGCAGCATTTTGGGATGATTTAAAGTTAATGAATTCGGGAGGAACAAATGGGGTTGGTAAACTTTATACATATTATAACTCTACAGAACATTATTTTGTGGTAGAATGGTATAAAGCACAGAATTATGCAAATAATGCTGAAGAAACTTTCCAGATAATCCTTTATGATCCTATTTACTATCCAACTTTACTGGGTGATGCTCCGATAAAGATCCAATACAAAACAATTAGTAATATTGATACCAATTCGGAACCTTCAGCACATAGTGCCTATGCGACAATGGGAATTCAGGATCACACAGCGAGTGTTGGGTTACAATACTCGTATAACAACATTTATCCCTCAACAGCTAAGACAATTACCAATGGAACGGCAATTTTATATACAGGTCTTCCGATGGTCTTTAATACAGCACATCTGAACTATGTTAATACAGTGGTTAATGGCACAGGAACAGATAATACGATCAATCCGGGAGAAACCATCAGTTTAGGCGTCGCTGTTAAGAATATCGGGCAAGGGACAGCATCTAATGTAACCGGAATATTATCGACAACTAATCCTAATGTAACCATTATTAGTAATCAATCGGCATACAGTAATATGGATGCCAATGTTATGGAATACAATCAAACACCTTATACTATTGAGGTATTAGAAAGTTGTCCACAGTCAACAGTCAATTTTAATTTGAATGTAATAACAAATAATGAAAACTTAAACTTTCCGATTTCAATTGAAGTGAGAAAGCCGGCATTAGCATTAACGGGTTACTTGTTAAATGATAATTCAGGTAATAATGATGGGGTTCTTGATCCGGGCGAGTCAGTAGTATTAGCATTAAACATCAGTAATCAGAGTGATGCCGATGCCCAGAATATAAATATAGCTTTAACCTCACAAAATGATAAGATCACTATTGAGCAAAGTACAGTTACCGTTGAAACACTAAGGGCACAGACATCAGTCCAGAAGCTTGTTACATTTACAGTATCTGCTGATGCCGTTAACGGAAATCAGGGAGTTGTTAATTATGTAATATCATCTGACAATGCAAATACAGTAAATGGAGTAGTAGGTTTTGGTCTGGCTCAGAATGTTTACAATGTGAGTCAGAATTTTGAAACCTGGCCAATCCCCAATTGGACATTTTTTCAGCATCAGGAAAACTGGTCTCAATCTCCTACGAATTTTGCAGGTGGAACAGCACCGGAGCTTAAGTTGTCAAATACTCCTTCAACTTTTACAGGTACATCTCGCATCAGAAGTGACTATTATGATGTAACCGGAATCACTCAAGCAGTTGTATCGTTTAGATTTATGCTGGATAATTATGTTAATACAGGAACACATACTATCGGTTTTGAGATAAGAAACGGGACGAATGACTGGACGAGTTTATGGTCAGTTCAGCCATCATCAGATATACCTGCACAGATAGTTTCGATCGAAGTACCGGCAATATATTTAAATCAGACTAATTTACAATTTTCCTTTGTCTTCAGAGGACAGTCCAGTTTCATTACTGCCTGGTATATAGATGATTTTAATATATCTTCCAGTGTTGTACCGACAGCTTCTTTAGCCGGAGTGATTTCCAGTGACAATGCTGCCATAGATTTCACAGAAGTCAGAGTTAAAGCAGGCAATACATATGCGGTACCTCTTACAGACGGATCATACCGGGTCATCATGACAGCAGGTAATCCTGGTTCATTGCAGGCCTTTTTACCATCGTATTATTCACAGTCAGTAGCATTGCCTCAAATTAATTCTGGGGACGACTTAACTGGTTATAATTTACTTTTGGAATACTTAGCACCGCCGTATAATTTGAATTACACGATTACCGATAATGTAGTAAATTTGACCTGGAGTGGAAGTGAAGTATTGAGCAGAGTAAACAACAGGGCAAAAGCATTACCACGAAATCAACGAGATGTCAACTTCCTGTATTATAAAGTTTACAGACAGATTAATGCAGGTGCTTTTGTTAAAATAGACAGTACAACAGCAGAAACTTATTCAGATAACACATATCTTCCTGGTAATACTTACCATTATTATTTACTGGCTAAGTATGTTCAGGGAGAAAGTCAGGAGTCATCACATATACTGATCGCTTCTAATAATCTTACACCTCAAATTAATTCATATTTTCCATTAGAGGACAGCATTAATGTGGTAAATGGAAATACAGTCCAATTTACGATTACTGCAACAGATCCTGATTCACCGTTTACCTGTAACTGGACAGTAAATGATACCTTGGCTTTGGCCAATTCGTTAACCTTCACCAGATTATTTACCCATAGTGGAACATATCATGTAAAGGCGATAGTCAGTGACGGAATGAATACAGTCGATCAACTTTGGGATGTTTGGGTTCCTGTGAGCAATATTGACCCGAATCTGAACATTGTGACCAAGCTCTATCAGAACATGCCAAATCCTTTTAATCCTAGCACCACCATTAGTTTTGATCTGAAGAAAGATGAAAGAGTGGAAGTTGCGATATACAATATCAAGGGACAGGAAGTTAAGAAGTTGGTAAACAGATTTATGGATAAAGGCAGACACAGTGTAGTCTGGAATGGTAAGGACAATCAGGAGAAGCAGGTATCATCCGGAATTTATTTCTATAAGATGAAGACAGACAGTTATCAGAAGATCTATAAGGCTGTTCTTTTAAAATAAGCATTGCATACAGATTATAAACCTGTTTAATAATAGAGGAGCTTGAAGAAATTCGGCTCCTCTTTTTTTATCTGTGAGTGTCATGTTTGTAGGGGATAATAACTCACCCCAGAGGAAGGTTTCAGGTGCCAGGTGTCGGGTGTCAGGGGGAAACAACCCATCCCCGTCCCTTCCCTTTGGACCTGAGACCATATGAACACTTCTGGCTCATCATTTCAATTGTTATTTCGTGCTTGAAAAGACATTAGTTGAAATGGGAAAAACGAAGAAAAAAAAAGTACTTTTGTTAATGAATATTTCTTGACAATGAACCGGGATTAGTAGTTAATTTGGAATATTAATATAATATCAATTAAAGAATAATGTGCCAGAGCTGAACAGTAAAGAGCTTTATATCGGAGGGATGATGCACAATTTGATTCCTTTGTTTATTTTACAAAAATCTCAAACACAGGACTTGGTTGGATGTATGGAGTCGTTTATTCTGAATATAGATCTTCAGGGATTTACCATGCTGACCCAGGAGTTAATGCGAAAATCTGATGCAGGAGCAGAAGTATTAACAGATGTAATCAATACGATATTTACACCGGCCATAGATGCAATCGAAAAGCGGGGTGGTTTTATAGCTGGTTTTGCAGGAGATGCATTTACAGCAGTTTTTCCTGAATGCAATTTGGAAGGAGTATTAGTTGCAGGCTTGTACATCAGAGATTTTTTTATCAACAATGGCATAATGGATACAGAATATGGTCAGTACCAGATATCTGTCCGGATAGGATTAGCGAGAGGAATGCTTGACTGGACAATAATTCGGGCACCGGAACAGCATGTATATTGGTTTAGCGGACCGGGAGTAAATCGGGCAATAGAAGCCCAGGAGAAGGCCCAGACCAATCAGATAGTCATCGATTATACGGGATTACTGAAATCAGAGCAACAATTATTGAAATTGATACGGATCAGCGATACGCATGCCATAATAATTGGAGCAGATACAGTCGATCAATTAGTACGTATTTCGAAGAAGAAGCTATCCCAAAAAGACTTTGTTCCCCAGGAAATTTTGGAACAGAAATCAGAAGGAGAGTTCAGGGAAGTGCTTTCATGTTTTATAAATTTGATTAATCCTGAAGAAGAGTTAATCAGGAAAATGGTGTCGATATGCAAGAAATATGGCGGGTATTTTAATAAAGTTGATTATACAGATAAGGGATGGTTAGCTTTGGTTTTATTCGGAGCACCAGTTGCTTATGAGCAAACAGCCATCCGTGCGGTTAATTTTGCTTATGAGTTAAAGGTAGCCGGGCAGGGAAATATCAGAATTGGGATGTCATTTGCCAAAGCTTTTGCAGGATTTATAGGTTCGAGCAGACGTGGAGAATATACAGCATTAGGAATGGCAGTAAATTTAGGTGCCAGGTTCATGTATAAAGCGGTATATGGAGAGGTACTGATAGACAACAGGATACGCAAAGAAGCACAGCAGATCTTAGTAAGTAAAGATTTAGGAGCATTGACTTACAAGGGATTTGATAAACCAATTCAGACATATAAGTTAGAGAAGATAACAATCTCTTTGAATACGAAGTTTTATCAAACTGATTTTGTAGGCAGAGAGAAGGAATTGGAGCATTTGAAGCAATCTTGTGCTCCGATATTTGAAGGTAGAAGTGGGGGAGTTAGTTATTTGTATGGTGAAGCAGGGCAGGGCAAAACGCGTTTGCTTTACGAGTTAGAACGAACATTTGGAGAGAGAATCGGACTATATTATCTAAAATCTGATTCGATTATCAAGGGTGCTTTAAATCCATTTATTTATTGGATTGAACAGAAATTTATTACCAGTTCTGGTACAGAAATGTCTGAGAAGTGTGAAGTTTTCCGGCAGAATTGGCAGGTTTTTAGTGATGATCTTTTAAGTATTTATCCAGACAATGAGCAATTACCTACAAAACAAAAGATTCAAAAAGAACTTCAGAGTATAGAATCGATTCTTGCAGGGATGATTGGTTTAGAATGGGAGAATTCGATATTTTCTCAGTTATTACCTAAAGATAAGTCAATATCAATATGTTTTGCTTTGAAATCATTTTTGGAAATTCTTTGTTTACTCAAGCCAGTTGTTTTAGTTTTAGAGGATTTACATTGGATGGACAATGAATCACGTGAGGTTTTACAGATTTTAACCAGAGCATCCGGTCAAATCCCATTTAAATTGATCATCACATCCAGGTATAATGATGATTATACAAAGCCGTTTATAAAATTTGATGAGGAAGTTTCAACTGATGTTATTGAATTGAAGGGATGGGATATTGGTACAATAGAATCATTCTGTAAAAATATTCTTCAGGCCCCTCCAGATCAGATTGTTTTGCAGTATTTATTTATCAAGACACAGGGTAATCCTTTTTTTACAGAGCAAATATGTTTATTTTTGAAAGAGACAGATCAGATTGTTCTCAAGAATGGATATTATCAGCAAAAGGGTGCATCTTTTTCGATGCCGGAAAATGTTCAGGCTATACTGGTTGCCAGATTAGACAGGCTGGAAAACCGGCTTAAGCGAATTGTGCAAGCAGCGAGTATTTTAGGTAAAGAGTTTGTCTTAAAAGTTTTACTTGAGTTGTTGCAACGATTACAGAGTCAGGAACTTAGTTTGGAGAAAACACGCATGCAAATGAGTTCTGGAGAGCAGGAAAGGATTTGGAATACCATAAATGAAATAAGTTATATATTTAGTCATATTTTGTTAAGAGATGCGGCATATCAGATGCAATTAAAGAAAAATTTAAGGAAACTGCATTTGCTAGCCGGTCAGACAATGGAGTTTTTATATTCTTTGGATAAAGCCAAACATGCAGAAATTGCAGAGCATTACAACAATAGTGGTGAATGGAAAAAGGCTGTTATTTATTACAAGTCTGCAGGTAAATACGAGATAGAGCTGTTTCATTTTGAAGATAGTATCCGTTTATTTAGTTCTGCTATAGAGCTATTGAAAGCACAATTGGGAGAGAATAATCCTGATATTGCTGATGTTTTATTAGAAATAGGGAAAGTAAATTATGAGAAATGTGAATATAATGAAGCTATGGAGCGATTTGAACAAGCACTTGCAATAAATCTTGTGACTACAGGAGAGAATAGTCTGGAGACTGCAGATTGTTATACTTATATTGGGAATGTTTATCTTGATAGGGGTATATTTGATGCAGCATTGGAAAATCATCAAAAAGCACTTAGCATAAAGCAACAGATTTATGGAGAAGAGCATTCGTATATAGCATCAAGTCTTTTGGCTATAGGGAAGACATATTTAAACAAAGGCGAGTATTTACTTGCTTTGGAATATACTGAACAAGCTTTGAGCAACAGAAGAACACTATTGGGAGAAGATCATCCTGAGACAGCCGAAAGTTTGGTATTGTTGGGAACTATTTATAAAGAAAAGGGTGAGTATGGGCATGCCATTGAAGAGTATGAAACAGCATTAAGAATTTTCAGAAGAATTAAAGGAGAAAAACATCCTGAAACAGCCAATTGTTTGAACAATTGCGGGGTAGCACACTATTACAACAATAATGTAGCTAAGGCCATGGAGTATTATGATTTAGCAATGCAAGTATGGATTGAAGTTTTTGGTGAACGGCATAAGCTGGTAGCGTCAGGCTACAATAATATCGGTAGTATTTATTGTAAGCAGGGTGATTTTATTAAGGCTTTAGATTTGTATGGGAAATCTTTGCAGATCTGGAAGGAAATTGTGGGAGAGAAACATCCTAACACTGCCAATTTGATTCACAATATTGGTTATGCCTATTTTTTAAAAGGAGAAGTTGAGCAGGCAATGCAATGTTTTGAGACAGCTGTAAAAATTCATCAGGAAGTATTGGGTCAAAGACATCCACAAATGGTGGGGCACTTGACCAATATTGGATATGTATATTTTTATATTGGTGAATGTGACAAAGCCATCTCTTACTACAAAGAATCACTTTCAGTTCAACAGGAAGCTTTAGGCGAGAATAATATCAAAAATGTAGATCAATTTCAGAATCTTGGAACCGCTTACTATAAAAAGCAAGACTTTGACAATGCTTTAGAATATTATTTGAAAGCTTTAATTTTGCAAAGGGAATTTCATGGGGATAAAAGTACAAAAACAGCAGATCAATTACATAGCATAGGGATGACTTATTCAAAAAAGAAGGAGTACGATTTTGCCTTGAAATATCTAAATGAAGCATTGAGTATTTGGGAAAGAACTTATGGGGATGCTCATCAGGACACAATTTCCACATTAACCGGAATAGCAGAAACTTATGAAAATATGGGTGATAAAGAAAAAGCAAAAATATATTGGTCTCGAACAGAGCAGAAAAATTAAAAGGAGGAACAAATGAGTAGAGCTAGTACTATTTTATTATCTATCATTATGTTGGTCATGTTAAGCGGGTTATGGAGCTCCAATCTGACAGATCATTTCAGATCAAACGGGTCAGGAGACTGGAATTCACCGACAACCTGGACTTCATCTGTTAATGGAACCAGTAGTTGGGTAGTAGCAAATCTTACTCCCAGCAATTTAGCAGCATCAGTTACTGTTCAATTAGGGCACACCGTTCATTTACAAAGCCCTCAATTAGCACATAATCTTACTGTAATGGGGAAACTGCAATTTGAGACAAATGGTGTTGCATCATATGGACTTTTAACTAATACAGGAACGATTAATTTTGGTCCCCAATCAGAAGTTATCTATAATATGACAGATTTGGTTAATGATGTTGGTTTAGGATTGTTTGGAATCCCCGTTTTACCTTATCAGAATTTGACTATCAATGCAAGCACTGTAAATACTGCTGTAATGTTAGGGCATCTTTATGTGAACGGAAGTTTGAAAGTAAATGGAGGCGGGAAATTTGATACAGGTTTGTTCAGTGTCTATGGAGAAGGCAATTTAGACATTCAGGAAGGAGCTTCTTTGATCATTCGGAGTGATTTGGGCATGAATGGATTGAATCATACTACGGGTGGAGATTCTTTCTTTTCCAGTGGAGCAAACTATGAATTCAGAGGCTTAGAAACCGGTACATTTATAACAACACCTGCACTGAATACGGTTGGAGATTTAACCTTCAATGCTGCAAATATCAACTTATCACAATCATTTGTGTCAACGGGGTTGTTAACGATACAATGCGAAAAACTATTCTTAGGGAATAATGATCTGACAGCGACAGTAATGAATGCAGGATCAACCCCCAATATTTATTATAATGGTCTTGGAGTTTGCAACAATATCAATACAGCTAATTTATTTGTAACAGTAAATGCACCGACTTCTCTACCGTTACGAACTAATTCTTTACATGTTATGTCTGATTTGGCGTTAGAAGCCGATCATGTAACCAAATACTTAGAAATATCAGCAGATGAATCTTTGACCTTAAATGATTTCATGATCAATATTTCTGATTATTCTTTAGGCTTTTCCGGTAACAGTACTATCACAGCGTTGAATTATTTCAGATATAATCAAGGTGCAGGACAAGGTCTCAAAGATATTACTTCAATTGACAGGAAATGGTTGATAGAGGGTGATGCTACCCCAGGTTTAGAAGCTACTGTAGATTGGCCTGTTGATGCAGATAACGGATTAGATTTTTATAATGGGGCATTGGACAAGTTCGAAGGAGAGGTGATGAAATTCAATGGTACTAATTGGGTTTCAGTAGGAATTTATGAAGTAACCACCCCTTCTGCCAGTGATCCCAAGAGTGTCACATTTCCCATTGCCTTAAATACAAAAGACAGCATGAATGAATACACTGTTAAACAGCCAGAGTCCACTTTGCCTGTAGAATTATCAGCTTTTACGGGTTATTATGCATCAGATACCGGGATATCTTTGAGTTGGACAACTGAGTCAGAGAGTAATTTACTGGGTTATAATATTTACCGTAACAGTGTTGCTGAACTGGATGATGCATTGATGATCAATCCCAAGCTGATAATGGGGACTAATACATCGAATGAACATATTTATACATACACTGATGGTGAGAACCTGGAGATTGAGACTGAATATTGTTATTGGATTCAGAGCAGAGAATATGATGGAAATACAATGTTTTTTGGACCTGTTAAGGTGAAAACAAGCGGAAGTCCCGTAGAGCCTGACGATATAAATTTGAAAACCGGGATAAAGGCGGTTTATCCGAATCCTTTTAATCCTAATACGACAGTAAGTTTTGATTTGGCGGTAAATCTTAAGGCTGATATTTCTGTATATAATGTCAAAGGTCAGTTAATCAAGGAATTATACAAAGGAGAACTTACAGCAGGGAATCACAAGGTAAGCTGGAATGGGACGGATTATATGGGAAATGAGTGTGCCAGCGGAGTGTATTGTGTCAGGTTGAAAGCAGGTAAGCATACGACAATGGAAAAGATCATGCTGTTGAAATAGGGATTAGCATCTGAAAGTCCGGAACACAGACGAACAATGACTTTCACAGACTTACACGGACTGTGGAAGGTGTCAGGTATCAGGAGCCAGGTGTCATTAACTTAAGAAGAAATAAGGACAAACTATTATTTAACCACCTCATCAGCAAGCTGCCACCCCTCCGAGATGGAGGGGAATTTGAGAAAGGAACGCTTAAGTTAACGGCATTGATCAGGAGCCAGTTGTCAGTGGGGGAGAAATATTGAAACCCGCAGGCAAGTACTAAGGAGAGAGTTGGCAGTGTGCAGTAGGCAGGGTGCAGTGGAGAGAGAAAAAGAACTCACCCCCGGCCCCTCTCTTGCGAAGAGAGGGGAGTGAAAGGAGACCTGGAATGATGTTGCAGTAGGCAGTGGGCAGTAGAGATGGGATTGGATAAGCAGCAAGGGAAGGCAGAATAGGATAAATTTCGGAGTGGAGCGAGAGAAGGTAGTTAGGGATAATGGACATTAGTACCTTACGACTAAAATTCATTCATTTTTGGCAGAATATTAAGAGTTAGAATGGACAGTATGGACAAAATGGACTATATGGACACAAAGGACAGGAGATTAGAAAGAGAGAAAGGATCTGAAAGTTTCTCACTGAGTTTACTGAGAAAATAGAGACAGAATTTTGCAATTAAACTTTTTTGGTTCTGACTTGTCCAGGTCGAGAAATAGCGATTGGGCAGTAGATAATAAGCACTTTAATGTTTGTAGTACAAAGCAAAAAAGACATAAAGCTAAGTTATAAAGGAAAAAAGCTTGACATAACTTTGTAATGCAAATAATAGTAATTTTATAAGGAAGGAGGAACTATGTTCAATAAGTTGAAGCAGATGATTGGTGAAATCAAGGCAGATTTTGCTGATTTAAGGTATGAGATTAATCACAGTGAGAAAGTTGTGATTCAGGGTGGGGAGATACGGGGAGCCGGGTCAAATACCGGGGATGGTTATGTATTGCGGGTTTATGATAATGGGGCACTCACTTCGGTGAATTTTATAAATCCAGCAGATGCAGAATTAGCCGTAAAAAAAGCATTAGAGAATGTGAAGCTTATAGCAGCACGGCAAAAGAAAAAAGTAAAAATGGTTTATCCTGAAGTGATCAAGGATAGTTTTCGACCTTGTTTGAAGGAGGATCCCCGAACTGTCAGTTTGCAAGAAAAGACTAATATATTGAAAAAATATTCTGAGTTGCTGTTTAGTCAGCCCAAGATAGTAGAAGTACAGTTAGTATGTGAAGATGTAATCCGGGAAAAGTATTATGTCAACAGTTTAGGAAGTGAGATATTTGAGGAATTGGTAACCTGCAGAATAGGTGGGATGTGTACGAGTAAAGAAGGGGATTTGAGTCAGAGTGTACGGATATCATTTGGAGGGAGTGACGGATTTTGGCGAGTACGGGACCGGGAGCAGGATTTGCTGAACAGAGCAAAAATAGCTTATGATCTTCTTCAGGCAGAGCCGGTTAAGGCTGGCACATACAAGGCGGTATTATGTCCGAGTATGGCAGGAGTATTTACGCATGAAGCATTTGGGCATTTTTCTGAAGGTGATATAATAGAGAATTTACCCAGTATGCGGGTGAAAATGCCATTGGGTGCCAAATTAGGAAATGATATATTGAATATAGTTGATGATGCGACAATACCAGGTCAGCTTGGATTTTATAAGTATGATGATGAGGGAACACCTGTGCGTAGAGTAAATTTAATGACAAATGGTGTATTAACAGGAAGACTTCATGATCGTTTTACAGCAGCGGAGTTTGATGAGCCAATCTCAGGTCATGCGATAGCGGAGAATTTTACTTACGAACCCATAGTCAGAATGGGGAACATTTTTATAACTCCAGGAGAAGACAGTTTCGATGAATTGTTAAAAAAGATGGGGGATGGTTTGTACTTATGTGAGAAGATGGGTGGACAGACGGCAGGCGAGAATTTTACTTTTGGAGCTAATTGGGGTTATAAAGTAGAAAAGGGAAAAATAGCCGGCATGATCAGAGATATTAATTTGGTTGGTAATTTGTTTGAAACATTAAAGGATATTTCAGCAATAGGCAATGATTTTACATTAGGAGAGACAGGCGGTTGTGGTAAAGGTCAGTTGAACATAAGGTCCAATATGGGTGGTCCGCATATATTAGTTGATAAAGTCACGATAGGGGGTGTATAATGGAGAAGTTATTAGAAAAAGCTAAGAGTAGAGCTGATCAGGCAGAAGTCTATTATGAAAGAAATTCCGGAGATGATTTATCAGTAGTAGATTCCAATTTAAGAAATGCGACGAGTTCAATAAATTCGGGGATCACACTGAGAGTAATTAAGGATGGAAAAATTGGATTTGCATATACAAGAAACTTGCTTGATATTGATAAATTTGTTAATCAAGCTTTAGTATCAGCAGAAAACGGCATGAATGCTTCATTTGAATTTCCTTACACACCTGAAGTAAAAGAGTTAAAGACCTTTGATTCTGATATTGATCAAACAGATAAAGACAAAATAATGTCTGAGAATGAGAGTATTATAGCTTCAGTAAAAAAGCAGACAGACGGGCAGTTGGATATAACTAATTACTTTGGACAGGGTGAAACAAAAATCATGAATTCGAAGGGAACGAATCTGAGCAGTACATATTCATATTATGGTTTGTATATGAATATGTCTTTCCCTGGCACTGCTTCGTCAGTGAGAGAGTCAATCAGTCATAAATCGTATCAGCAAATTCCGATGGATAAAGTGGATCAGTTAGTAAAATTGTATCAGATTGCAGACAATCAAATTGTTCCCATTACTGGGAAAAAGAAAGTAATATTTACACATCAGGCTTTATATGCGCTTTTGTCACGATTTTCATCGGGGACAAATCCTATTAATTTTTATAACAAAACCAGTCCGTTATTACATAGAATGAACACACAAATTTTTTCACCTAAGATAACTATAAAACAAAATCCTTTTGATGATACAAGACCAAGTGCGAGAGCATTTGATGATGAGGGAACACCATGTCAGGAATTGACTTTGGTGGATAAGGGCTTTTTGAAAAATATCTATACCAATTTAGATTATGCAGAAAAATTAAGTTTGCCTGCTACGGGAAACGGTTTTAAACCTGATCTGGAGTTTCAGCCGGCAGCTATCTCTAATTTCTTGATGATTGAGCCGGGAAATATGTCATTGGAAGATATGATATCCAATTCAGATGATGCTATAATTTTATACGATCTTTTAGGTGCACATTCCGGTAATGTTTTAAATGGTGATTATTCCGTGGGAGTATCGACTGGATTTTATATAGAGAATGGTCAAATGACAGGCAGAGTTAAAGATTGTATGATAGCGGGCAATATATATGAGACATTGATGCATGTTATTGATGTTGAGAATATAACACATGATTATGGTAATCAGAAGTTACCATCCATACTTTTTGATAATGTGAGTGTTTCGGGAAAGTAAAATTCAGGTTAACGCTAAAAAGATTAACTTGCTTTATATCCAAAAGGGCAGATTTAAAATCTGCCCTTTTTTTGTAACTGCCCAGGTACTTTTCCATGGTAATTACATAAGGATGGACTAAATGGACTATATGGACTAGATGGACTTTATGGACTATAGGGACAAACTCAATGCTTAAACCCGAATATTGCAGTAAAAAAAGAGGAGCAGAATTGCTTCAAACTCCTCTATTAGTTTCTGAAAATTATGCTGGACGCTAGTCCTATTTTAGGAGAACAATTTTCTTTATTGATTTGCCGGTTGGAGTTTCCAGTCTAACCAGATACATACCTGAAGCCAGGCGTTTAGAAGCAACCTTATCGGTATTCAAATCAAAGGCATGTTGACCGCTTGTTTTAACCTCTTTAATCAATTGACTTACTAATCTGCCCTTTATGTCGTATAAGGAAAGGTTAACCATTCCGGCTTCCTTTTGATTCCAGACGATTTTAGTTCTGGGGTTAAAGGGATTAGGATAAATGCTTAAAGAGTTATCAACAGTAACTACATCCTCATTACCTGTCAAATCTACAAAGATAGGATCAGTGCTTAAGCTTTGGCCATCAAGATAATCAGCTCTGACCATAATTCTGACATTAGTTAATTGATTGAAAGTAATTGTGGTTGTTGTATCTGTAGTAGTTCTGATAGTATTGAAGTTACCATTATTAATGCTGGCAAGAACTTTAAAATTTACGAAGGTAGTATCGCTGAAATTGTTAAAATTCCAGCAGAAAGTAGCAATATTGCCGGTAGAGATATAATATAAATCTGAAGGAGAGATAAGAGATTGGAGATCGTAGGTAATATTAAAAACATCGTTAGGCAGAATGGTAACGTTATCAGTAATTCTGCGATGTCCAGGAGCGGTAAGTAGTAAGGGATAAGTACCCTGATAAGCTTCGAAATTAAAGGAGCCGGTGGGGTCAATTTCAACTTCATTATTGCCAAGAGTTAAACTAGCAGTAGAGAAATCAAAACCGGTTACAGGTGAAGTAACATGTCCCATTAAATAGCCATTTTCAGGAGAATTATAGAAGGTAATAGTTTCGCCGGCAATACCAACAGAAGCGATAACAATTTCTCCAGGATAGTTATTATTTAAGAAACAACTGGGATTTGTATAATCAGAGAATTCAGTTCTGCCTGATTGTTCTGAGAAGTAGGCAGAATTTAGATCACCCTGATTTTCATTATCACCATTAGGACGGTAAATATAAAGTTCATCCGGAGGACCATCTGCGTTTCCATCACCGACAACAGTATTAATTCGATAAATAATCAGACCGCTACCTGGGATATTGTTTTCATAGGTACCGGTAGTTCTTTTCCTATATTCGACAATAAAATACTCTGTAGTGGAGTTCGGAGAAGGTATTCTTACGGCATTATTGACAGGGTCAAGAAGTGAGTTTAAAGTAATTTGTTGTGTAGTATTGATAATTGGAATATCAGAGATCCACCCGCCATATTTCCATTTCATGAAAGCTGTAGGATGTCCGCTACCGCCGTCCATAATATCCCATGGACCACAGGGGGAAAAGGGGCTATCAGTGTAATGATAGAGATCTGGAGCTCCTATAGAATGGAACATTTCGTGACAGATAGTATTGACATCATTTTGAGAAGCAGGTTGAAAAGTATAGTCATAGACCTGTTTACCGTGAATATATGCATTTTGTGAGAAGAGGAACCAGCGATGTGCCCATAAAAGTTCGGCCCATCCTTCATTTCCTCCGCGAATAATAAAACAGACGTTATCGACTTTGTTATCATTATCGGCATCTATAATAAGATCAGTCGGTACATCATCTTCGATAGACGCAATAGCATTAGCAAGTAATTGATGTTCTCTCTGTGTTTGATTGTCGGAAGTGTACCCGATAGGGTTTGTTGTTGCGTTGTAAGCAACATAATAATTTCTGGGGTGTGAATCCTGATAGGACAAATTTGTAGTCATAGCACAACTTGGGTAATGATTGGAAACAATATTAAGTTGATTATAGGAGATTTCGTCAAAATAATCCTGGAGAGAATTTGAATCACCGTTAAATTTTAAATCATATTGGCTGCGTGGTTCAGGAAATTCAGTTTGATCAGAAAAGCGAATGTAAACAACTACATTGTTTACAGTTCCTGTACCGGGACATCTTAAACTTCTTTCACCACCGGGGAATTTAGTATCTCTTCTTTTTTTATATTCTTCTTTGCTAATGATAATACCGGGCTGAATTCCTTTAGTTGCAGGGTTAGCCAGACCGTAAACAGCAGATGATGCTCTGACCAGACCATCAACTGATTCAGCGTAACAATACCATCCTGATTGAGGATCTTTAATTACCGTATATTTTTGAGCATCATGCAAATAGTTAAAATACTCATCACCTGCAGCAAACAGGTTGAGAACAGTTCCGTCAGGTTGAGTAACCTGATAGGGAAAACTTTTAAAAGGAGCGGCAGATAAGAGACAAACTACAAGTAGCATGATAATCAGGCATATGTTTTTCATACACTCTCCATCAATTTATTTTTATAATTAAAATGCAATTTCTATTCCAGAAAGGTTTGTAATACAAATTGAGTGTTTAAGCAATTTGTGGAGAGAATTGTTAATTGACAAATTGAAGGAATTTCAATTTTTGTCCATACTTATGCATTTAGTAATGAAAATGCAGTTAAATATTGGGAGGAAAATGTGACAGAAAAAAAGAATGCTAACCCGGCAGTAGTAGGTCTTGCTGGCTTTGGGATGACAACTTTATTGCTGCAATTTCATAATTTAGGATATTGCGGTTTAGGTCCTATAATAGTATTAGGTTTATTGTTTGGTGGTTTATCACAGATGATTGCTGGATTTCAGGAACAAAAAATGGGTAACAATTTTGGTTACAGTGCATTTGTAGCATATGGTGCTTTTTGGATTGGACTTGCTTTGATATTTTTAATGAATAATTTCGAAATTTACAAATCTTCCACAACAGATGTAGGTTTTTATTTATTAGGATGGACTCTCTATACAACGGGTATGTTTATTGCTTCATTAAGAATTCATACAGCAATGGCTTTTACCTTCTTTACTCTTTGGTTAGGGTTTTTGTTATTAACAATCGGGCATTTTACAGATCCTGTATGGAATACGGTTGCAGCTTATGAATTATTCGTTTGTGCAGCTTCAGCCTGGTATATGATGTTTGCCATCATTATCAATGATTTGGCTGGGAAAACTGTTCTTCCGATGGGAAAACCAATTATTAAGTCAAATTAACTTTAATTTTCAGGCGGTGAAAGCCGCCTTTTTTTATTTATCACTAATAAACTCTCTAAATTCTAAATTCTCAAATAAAACTTTAAACTTAAATAATAAAACTTGCCTTTTTCAATTTAATGAGTATTATAGTTATTATAAGGTATTGAGGTTATTATGAAGAAAATCACTGGCATCGTAGTTTTGATGATCATTTGTATATCCATATTTGGTCAACATTATCAGATTCTGAATGAAAGTTTGAAAGGATCAAAAATAGTTATTGTAGAACCTGTGGATTGGAATAAGAAAGTTCTGATATATGCCCATGGATACAGAGTTGAGGATTCACCATTGCATGCAGAGATCCCGATTGACAATCATTTAAATGGCAAGTTAGCTTTAGAAGGCTGGTTAGTAGCTTCAACCAGTTATCGGCGTAATGGAATGATCATTAGGGATGCTATGGAAGATATCGAAGATTTGAGAATGTATCTGTCAGAAAAGTATGGCACTCCCGCTGAAATTTATTTGTATGGTATTTCGATGGGTGGGAAGGTGGTTACTCATTTTGCAGAGATAGAAAAGTCTGTTTACACGGGAGTTTTTGCTTTGGGAGCAGCCTTAGAATGTCAGGATGCCAGAAACCCGCTTCAACTGAAAAATCAATTATCAATCCCAATCCTATTCATTAGTAATAAAAATGAGATTAAAGGGCCCAAAGAATATATTAAAAAGGCCAAAGTACTGGCAAAAGAACCGGTTTTATGGACAATAAACAGAGGAGGTCATTGTAATATCAGTGATCCGGAAAACGAAGAAGCTTTTTATGCTCTGTTAAAATATGTGAAAACTTCGAAGATAAAGAAGAATAAAACCATTCTGCACAATGTAAAATTGGAGGAATCAGAAGCAAGATTTGGTGGAAATACAATATTTGTTAAAGCAACGGGTAATTTTAATCTGAAGTTTCGGATCAACGAAGATGATTTAATAAGAATTGGACTAAAGAAGGGCAAGTACTTTGAATTTGGCTATCTAAACAAATCTTATAAAGTTTATTGGGGCGACACATATTCAGATGTTCCGGAAAAATGCTGGGTAGGATTTATTGAAGCCAATGGAGGTTTCAAGATTGCCCGAAACAATGCAAATGCTCAGAAAATTATTAACAGTCCAGCCAACGAGGAGGTTTTTATTCAACCTTTAAGCTGGAAAGAGAGAAAACATAATACGGAAGCAGAGAAACTGGCAGGTGAAGCTTGGGGATTAGTATTGAAAGGTGATTATATTAATGCTGAAAAAACGGCTCTGGAAGCATTATCTCTTGATCCTGAAAACAGTACGGCTATAGTCAATTTGACTCATTGTTATCTTCTTAATAATGAATATGATAAAGCTGTAAAGTTAGCACATAAGTTCAAAGATAGCCGTTTAGAATATGGGCAACTTTATTATAAAGAGGCGATTTTGGAAGATCTCAATGAGTTAGTTAAGCAAGGGATAAATTGTCCGGATTATGAGAGGTTTTGGGAAGATCTGCGTAAATAGAAGTTCAGATTTTGTGATTTGATTTATTTAAAGAGGTTTTCAAGTTCGAGTACAGTATTCGGGAAATGGGAATTTTGTTCAATCTGTTGTCGGAGAAAGTTATTGATGGCATTTATCTTGGATATAGAATAATCAATATTGGGATTACTACCTTGGGAATATGCACCGATATTGATAATATCTTCGGCTTCTTTGTAAGTTGCCAGAACTTCAAAAAGGCGACGGGCACCTTTTTTATGCTCAGGAGTTATAATATTATTCATAACACGGCTGATACTACTGAGAACATCGATAGCAGGATAATGGCCTTTTGCTGCCAGCTTACGTGAAAGGACAATGTGGCCATCCAGGATAGATCTGGCTGCATCTGCAATTGGTTCATCCATATCATCACCCTCGACCAAAACAGTATAAAGTCCCGTGATAGTGCCTTTATTGCTGGTACCGGCACGTTCCAACAGTTTTGGAAGGTTGGCGAAGACAGAGGGAGTGTAGCCTTTTGTTGTAGGAGGTTCACCTACAGCAAGACCAATTTCACGCATGGCCATGGCATAACGTGTGACTGAATCCATCATCAGAAGAACATTCAGTCCCAGATCACGGAAATATTCTGCTATTGTTGTAGCAACCAATGCTCCTTTAATACGGGTTAAAGCTGCCTGATCAGAAGTTGCGACAATTATTACCGATCTGGAAAGTCCTTCGGCACCTAAATCACTTTCAATAAAATCTCTTACCTCACGGCCACGCTCGCCTATAAGAGCAATCACATTAACATCTGCTGCAGTGTTTCTGGCCATCATACCCAGGAGCACGCTTTTTCCTACACCGCTACCGGCAAAAATACCTGTTCTTTGTCCTTTACCGATGGTAAGAGTACCGTCGATAGCTCTGATGCCGAGTTCAAGGGGTTCCGTGATACGCTGACGGGTCAGAGGATTGGGTGGAAGACTATAAACAGAGCGTTTTTCTTTAAGTTTTAATTGCGGGCCTTCATCGATTGGATTACCGAGTCCATCCAGAATTCTACCCATGAGTTCCATTCCGACACCTACAGAAAAAGTTTCCCGGTAAGTGGAAACCTGATTACCTGGAGCAATTCCGTATAATTCCTGCAGTGGCATGAGTAAAGTTTTATCATTTTTAAAGCCGACAACTTCAGCGATATGGAGTTGACCTTCTGTGTTTTGAATATAGCAAACGTCACCAATAGAAGCATTAGGGCCTGTAGATTCTACGATTAAACCTATAATTTGGGAAACAGTACCGTTTTGTTTAATCGGATTAATCCGATCAACGATGCTGAGATATTTGGCGAAATTTATATCAATCGACATCTTTCAGAATTTTTCTTTCTATTTCCAGAAATTGAGTTTGAATATCGGCGTCAATTGAGCCTGATTTACTCTCAATTCGGCATCCGCCCTGAATCATATCTACAGAGTTGATTACTTCGACAGAGTCGGGTAGTTCAATTCGCAAATTAAGGGAATTGAGATTATCTTTAACAACCATCCAATCCTGGGGATTGACATAAATTTTGATACCAATTCTGTCATTAAGAAGGTTAAGTGCATTTTTTAAGACCGATAAAATGGTTTCAGGATTGGTTTGTATTTCAGTTGCTACTACTTTTTTGGCAATACTCAGAACCAGTTTAAGAAGGTTTTGTTCTTCTGTCTCAATTATTTGAGTAAAAGTTTCCTGAAATTGACTGGCCATTTCTTCGAAGAGAGTAAAAGAATTTTTCAATTCTTTTTGATACTTGGTTTCAGCTTGTTTGAGTCCGACACTGATGCCATTTTGATATGCCTGTCTTTTTTCAGCGTCAAGTCTAGTTTCAAAATCTGCAGTAACACGGGCAAGATTTTGTTGATAAACTTTCTCAAAGAAGTTATGCAGGTTTTGATTAATTACTTTTCTGTCCTGATTCTCAGATTGAAAAGGAACAATATGAGCATTAGTAACAGCTAAATCAGACTTTATTATGAATTCCATTAATCTACAAAGTCCTCTCCGCCCTTGGATATCTGGATTTCTCCTAATTCTTCGAGCTTTCTAACTACATCGAGGATATTTTGTTGGGCAGATTCAACATCTTTCAGACGTACAGGGCCAGCATACTCCATTTCTTCTTTGATAATACTAGCTGATCTTTCAGACATATTCTTGAAGATTTTAGCTTTAACTTCATCGTTGGCACCCTTAAGTGCCAGAGCCAGATCTTTTTGTTCAATATCACGCAGAATCTTTTGAATTGTTTTGTCGTCCAGATAAAGAATATCTTCAAATACGAACATAAGGTTCTTGATTTCAGTAGCAAGTTTAGGATCTTTGGCTGAAATAGCTTCCAGAATTGATCTTTCAATAGTAGAACCCACCAAATTGATAATTTCAGCAGCAGCTTTTATACCACCGAACTGGGTACCTTGTTGTGAGAAATCTATACGATCTTCCAAAACCTGTTCTACGGCATTGATCATTTCCTGGGAAACTCTTTCCATCGTTGCAAATCTCATGACCACATCATTACGGATATCTTCAGGCAATTCGGCCAGAACATTGGCTGCCTGATTGGGATCCAATTGTGTTAAGACCAGAGCTATGGTCTGTGGATGTTCTTTTTGGATAAAAGTTAAAAGTTGTGTGGAATCGACTTGTTTCAAGACATTGAAACCTTTAACCTGGAGTAAGCGTTGGATTTTTTTTATGATTTCCATAGCACGAATATCACCCAAAGCTTCCTGTAGAATTTCGCGAGCATAATCCAGACCACCAATGGAAATATATTCCTGTGCTTTGATCATTTCATAAAACCCTTCAAATACGGC
>CAYQPF010000031.1:0-38100 GCA_964419225.1 uncultured Candidatus Cloacimonadota bacterium
TTTTTTAATTCATAATAAATTTAACAATGTTTCTCAGATTACACTTGTAAACAATGTCTTTACAGACAGTATGCAAATCAACTCTTTTAATACCAATATTTATTGGTTGGAGCAAAATCTGACAGATATTGACAATAACGGAGTCAGCGACATTGTTAATATTGGAGGTATGGGAGATACAAATAACTACAGAATTGGCATTTTAATTATTTATAATGATATTTTTTCAGATACAGTATTTGTCCCAATGGCTCCCTGCGGATCAATTACCGATATCACAACCGGGGATTATGATGGAAATGGCTATAAAGATATCATGGCAAGAACAAATGATGGACTTATTTTAACCTGGGGTCTTGGGACCCATCAGTTTTCTCCAACAGAGTTTATTGAATTTCCTCCGAGTGCAAGCCTAATAGGGTGGATAAGAAGTTTTGATATTGATGAAGATGGAAAAGATGAAGTACTGGGAGAAACAGATGGAACTGTCATTTTAGACTATAACAACAATACATGGGAAACTCATATAGTGGAGACTAATGAACTTAGGTCTCAAAATGCATACGGAGATTTTGATAATGATGGGAAAACAGAGATAGATGCTATGGGATTTTTTAATAACAGCCAGATTGAACACAATGTTTATAAGCGAACAGAGGAATGGAGTTTTACTGAGAATACTTTTCTGGCAATAGGCAGGACTGGTAGAAATGTAACCTTTGATGTCAACAATGATTCTTTAGATGATATTGTCTTAGTAGGTGACGGAGTAGAAATTATAAAAAGTTTGCCTGATTTATTTTTTGAAGATGCAGTGTATCAAATTTATACTCAATGGGTTCTGGATTTTAATCACATGGATGTCAATGGGGATGGATTTGAAGATCTTATCATTTTGAATAACACAGATACAGATAATCTGACAATTTTATTTAATGATGGAACAGGAAATTTCCTGGATAGTCTGGATAACGAGGATGATGTTGTTGTAAAACCAGAGGCAGTATTCCTTTCAAATTATCCCAATCCTTTCAATCCCAGCACAACCATCAAATTCACAATTCCTGATAACGCTAAAACAGAGATTATTATATACAATGCGAAAGGTCAGAAAGTGAAGACTCTGGTGAATGAGAACAAGTTAAAAGGAAACCACACTGTGGTTTGGAATGGTAAAGATGAAAACAACAAGTCTGTGGGCAGCGGAATTTATTTCTGCAAAGTAACAACAGGCGAGCACATTTCATCTCATAAAATGGTATTGATTAAGTGACGAGTAACGTGTAAAGCGTGACGATGTGACTTGTACAAGTGACATGTGACGTCAGTCGTCAGGCGTTAGAGGGGATTGAGGAGCTTATTTAGTTGAGAGTTGAGAGTTGGAACGGTTTAATAGAACGCAGATGACGCTGATTAGGCGGATGGTCACAGATCGGAAAGATATGTGTAAAGCAGATGTGTCAGTTAAAACTATCAAAAACTGAGTCCACTATTTTAGGACTGGACAGGGAATGTCGGACTGGTCGGACGGGTCGGACGAGTCAATAGGAGAACAACTCATCCTCTGCTCCTTCCCTTGAGAAGGGAAGGACGCGTTGAATCCTTAGGCTCTCTCTGGAGATTGGGCAGCTTGCCCAATTAAAATGCCGGCATTTGAAGGAAACGCTTAATGGAACGCTAGAGAAAGGTGTCAGGTGCCAGGTGTCAGGGGTCAGTAGAATTGTAGGGGCAGCCTCCCACGGCTGCCCAAAGTATAACCATGCCGGGAATAATCGACGTCTCGTTGGTTCAAAAGGCAGAAATCCAGCAAAGCCGACAAGTTCAAGAGAGAGACAACACTTTTCGGAACACTGACTGGCATGGACTTACAAGGACTAACACAGACGTTGAATAGATATCAGGCTTCAGTCGTCAGGCATCAGAGGAAAAAGGATAAACCCGCAGGCAAACACTAAGGAGAAAGTAGGCAGTGTGCAGTAGGCAGGTGTCAGTGGAATTGTAGGGGCGAACCTGTGTGTTCGCCCATTTTTGTCTGAATCAGGATTCTTAGGATTCTATGATGATAAGATTAGATGGAGTTATGAGTCCAAACTGCTTGTTTTAATAAATTTGTTTGCTTTTCGAACACTTTCACGGACTAACACGGACAAGAGAAAGGTGCCAGGTGTCAGAGGTCAGTGGAAAAGGATTGAGGAGCTTATTTAGTTGAAAGTTGAGAATTGAGAGTTGAGAGTTGGAACGGTTTAATAGAACGCAGATGACGCTGATTAGGCGGATGGTCACAGATCGGAAAGATATGTGTAAGGCAGATGTGTCAGGTAAAACTATCAAAAACTGAGTCCACTATTTTAGGAATGGACAGGGAATGTCGGACGGGTCGGACAGGTAAGACGAGTCAATCGGGGAACAATTCATCGTCAGCTCCTTAACTTCAAAGGGAAGGAATTATTGAATCCTTGTGCTTTGGTTATGTATTGAGGATGATTGCTTTAATTTTGGCATTTAGCGAAAAGTTTTTGCTAATACGCTGATTATTTGTTAGTTTGTAAAATAACAAGTGTATGAGTTGGGTAGAATGTAGTGTGAAACAAATTGACAAGAGTTTTTTGTTTTGGAAAGTGGGACCAAAGGTATTTAAAAAAAGAAGAGACATTATTTAAATCCTGGACTGTTAAAAAAGAGTGTGTTAATAACTATAAAATAGGGAGTCAGGTTCTTTGAAATGGGTTCTGCAAAGAAAAAACTTGACTATTTACTTTAAAGATTGAATAAAAGAAACAGGAAAATGATTATTTGGAGGAAAAATGAAAAGAGTATCGTTTGTCTTCATACTCGTAATATTAGTAAATTTAGTTATGGCTATGCCCTTTACGACATTAGGTTATGTGAGAGTCCCGACAGCAGAGGTTATACCAGACAGGGCTTTACAGATTGATTTTATCAATTATTTAAGAACCATAGACAACACAAAGAATGGTCAATACACTCATGATTGGGGTTCCCAGTTAAGATTAGGTTTATTTGACAAAATAGAACTGGGAGTTTTTGGGAACAATGATGTACTCGCAGGTGCGGTAAAGGTTAATCTGTTAAAGGAGACAAATTCATTACCTTCGATAGCGATAGGGATGGATAATGTCTATTCCAAGATCCCCAACAAACTGGATGATAGTTATACAAAATACAAGAAGATGATAGACAAGGATAATTACAGAGCAAATACACCCTATGCAGTTATGTCTAAATCAATAGTAGTTGAAGGGTTTCCGATCACAAATTATTTAGCGACTCAATTGATTTTGGGAGTAGGACCTGGAGACGGCAGATTCAAGGGTTTGAAAGAGAGTCAGAACATGGGTGGGTTCTTCATGGACATGATAATGAGTCCTGCACGTAATATTCTTTTTATAGCTGAGATGGATGGTTACAATCTGAATCTTGCAACCAAATATACCTATAAGAGAATATCATTTACGGGTTGTATCTACAGAGTTGAAGAAATAAAGGATTCCAACGTGAAGCTTGCTTTGAATATTTCTTATTTATTAGATCAATTTAGCAAGGTAAAGCCCAAAGCAGTTGTAAAAGAGCTTACAAATAAAAGGAAAATAATCTCTTCAACCGAACTGAAGCAAATGGATGATTTAACAGAAACACTGAGACTGATAAGAGAGAAGAGAGAAAAAGCTCAGAAAGAACTGGAAGAAATTAAGAAAGTATTAGAAGACCAATAAATTATGAAATTAAAGATATTACTCCCAATACTAGTGTTGTTTTTGGGAAGTGTGGATTTGAACTGTCAAAAAAGCACGCCTGAGGCAACCGCAGCTTTGTTTGAAGAAATTCAGGAAGAAGCACAGCTTTATATTGAATTTCAGGATGAAATTGAAAAGTTAAAGCCACTTTTTGACAAGAAGATGGCTATTAAGCAAGCTATGGCAGACAGTAATTTTGCTTATGTCATAGATCAATTTGATCGGGATACTCAATTACTGGATTTTTATATTCAAGATGCTGACACTACTGCACAGAAATATAAATATCAGGAAATCCGACTTATCTACAAGAATAACAAACTGGTAGAAAGTGCTTATTTATACTATCATGCCTATTTCAATTTTATGAAGAACGACAGGATACTGGCCGAAGAATATCTGACAAAACTTATTACAAAGTATCCCATGAGTACAAAAATTAATCAGGCAGTATATATGTTGGGCAGGATTTACATGGATAGCGACAGGTTTAAGGAGTATTTGGATTTGTTTTATAAATTCATGTCAAATCCGAATGATGAAGAATTGTTTTGGTATGGTTGTGCATCGATGGAAAATGAGGAATATTTCAAGGCAGACAACATATTTTTGTCTTTGATCGACAGGAATATTGGTTATTTGGAAAGGTGTCAAATCATGTTAGCCATCAATTCTGCATTTACAACGAATCCTAAAACTTCTATTGAAAAGCTGGCTGTATTTCCAGATTCTTCCAGATATCACGAACAGATTCTTCTCGCACTTGGAAGAAATTACGCCATAATCAATGACTGGCAAAATGCCTTTATCTATTATAATAAGTATCTTGATTTGAATACGCAAAAAACGGATGCAATCAAATACGAAATAGCTTATATGGCCTATTTGAATGATAAGTTTGACATAGCACAACGCTACATAGATCAGCTGCTTCAGGATTCTCTTGATTATCAAAACTATACTGAAGCACAAAATTTGCTGATATCTCTGCGGAATAAGCAGGAAAATTCAGCTGAGAGTAACAGGCTTGTTTCTGCATATCAGAATTCATTTTCTTATTTACCGGACATTATTAAATCCAAAAAGAAGATGCTCCAGGATTATTCGAATCAGATCAATCAGTTCCTAATTTCCAAAGATCCTGCTGAGAAGAAACAGATCTTTGAGAATTTGAGTTTCATTACGAACAGTATGAACCTTATAAATAAAGATTTTCTCAAACGAAATCCCAATCTCAACCCCATTCAAATTGTGGAAATTGTGGAGATTGAAAAAGAAATTCTCTATTTCAATAAGCAATTATTAGAGATTGACTCCTTGGTAGCCATTATAAGGTTGTTGCCTTTCCCCATCAAACCCGAACTCATCGAATCCAGAATCAGAGACCTCGACACCCTCGCTGTTAAAACTATGACACTGAATTATTTATTAAAAGCTAAATCTGTTACCACTTTTAATTATGATCAGGCAGAATCAATAGCGAGAGAGATCAATGAGTTGGAAAGGATGAATGACAGGCTCATTAATTTTAAAAAAGGTTATCCTTTCCAGGCAGCAGTAGAGGATTTTGGTTTTGAGGAAAAAACCAGGACAAACAATGAAGGTTTAGAGCGTTTGAGACAGCTTGGTTTGGAAATATTCGGGAATGAACAGACAGAGAACGATTCTTTGTGTTTGGCGACATTGAATTCAATCAGGCAAATGCGGTCAGTCTATTTGAATATGGTTGATTATCAGATGAAGAATTACAACAAGAATTTGGCAGCTAAGTATGAGAATCAGAATGTGGAAAATGCTCAGGCCAATACAGAGATAGCCCAATTATATCAGAACAAGACAGATGAATTGTTAATGCTTATAGAAAGCATATCTCAAAACTATCAATTAGCTGAGATACGAGGTCTTTACGACTTAGTATTGGAAAAGGACAGGCTATTTGAAGAATTGAAGAGTCAATCTGAATCAGAAAATCCCGATCAAAAAATGGTTAAATAAGGAAATTTTCATGAAAAGAAGATTATATTTATTTCTACTTGGACTTGTTTTCATCCTTAATTTGTCAGCTAATGCAGTAACACAACAGTCATTGGAAGCAACATATAAAAGTAATACTGATTTAAAGAAAGATCTTTTCAATAGAATCAGTGCTTTTCTGGAAAACAATCCTCAATATAAAACCCCTCAGGATTTATACTTTAAATTAGCAGATCTCAGTACGCAAATATATTCGGACCAACCTGATACGGTACTCAGTCTATACAAAAAGGTTTTGGCACTTGATCCCGGTTTTGCTTATAAAGATGTAGTATTGTATAATATCGGATATTTCAGTTCTTTTATAGTTAAAGAATCCAGAGACAATAAGAGAAGATCAGCGATAATTGATCATCCTGAGTATGCGATCCAATGGCCGGATTCTTTGTTATTATCAGAGGCTACACTTTACGATGCACTTTCGGCGTATTCGGAGTTGATCAACAATTACAGGACATCGGGACTTTATTCGGAATCCCTTTTCAGGCTTGCTCTGCTGTATTATGATATTGCTTTGGATTCTGGTACACCAATAACTTATTATAACAAGGCCAATGAGTTGTTAACAACTTTATCTCAGATTGATAAAGATCAATATCGGTTATTGAGTATTTTCCAAAATGCCTGGATCAACATGAACAAAGGTGATTTCAATAATTCAATTGAACAATTTGTAGTTGTGTTGAAAGAAATAGAAAAAAGCGATAAGGATAAGAATTATTTTGAGAAAGATGCTTTGGAGAATATTTCGTATTGTTTAGCTAATTTAGATGCGACAGACTATCTTTCAAAATCTAAAACAGCGGAATATATCAGTACTAATTTCCAAAAGCATAATTTGGCATCTGCTTATCAGGATGATATTTTAAAAAGGATTGTCAAATTCAAACTCGAATGGAATGCTCCAATGCAGGCAATTGATGTTTATAATGCTATATTGAGTAACAGACCACTTTATGTACAAAATCCTGTTTTGATTGATTCAATCATCACAATTTACAGAAAATATCCTAATATGACCAGGAATAATGCTAATCCTAAAGACTTGATTCTAGACCAGTATTTCAGATTAGTGAAAGATTATAATCACAGTTCTCTTTGGTACCAAACCAACAAGAATGAAGATCTGAAAGCTCCCCTGAAAATTATCAGTTATGCTTTTAATTTTATAGAACCCGTTTTATTGAACAGATTTGCCGGGAACAGAAAGGATGTTGATTATCAAACTTTTGTGTCTTTTGAAGATGATTTTCTGAGTTATCCCGAATTGTTTGACAGTTCAGCTTATCTGCAGGCAAGTTATGACAAGAAGCAAAGAATAGTCAATATGACCATTGAAATGTCTGTGACCCAGCAGGATCCGGCTTATTATTATTTGGCTATGCAGAGGATAAATGAGTTTAATCAACAGTATCCTACAAATCCAAAATTCTTTGAGAACGAAGTATCTGTATATACGAGTGCTGAGATATTATATGAGACATATGCACCCAAATATACATCGCAACCTTATACCAATACTTTTTTCAATATATCTCTGACTGCTGAGCAGATTTCTGAACTATACTATGCAAGTCTGCAAAAGTACATTAGTATTCTGGGCTCGGCACCAAATTACAGTTTGCAAAAGCTTCCTGAATTAGTCGATCTCTACATGCGAAAGATCAAATACGACACAGGCAAAGGCAATTTTGAGCAAGTCAAAATATCATATGTGAAACTGCTTGAATATCCTTTGGATAAAAAGATGGTTATTTATATTTATGATAAACTGGCTCAGCTCTCTCAGAAAGACAAAAACTATGCAGACGCTGAGAAGTATTACCGTTTGGCCGAAGGACAAACTGAGATCAAAAAAGACAAGCTTATCTATAGAAATAACTATTTAGCAATCATTCAAACCAATGCTGACAGCTTAAGAAGCTTAGGTAAAATGCAGGAAGCAGGTAACGAGTATTTGAAGCTGGCCAAAGAAGTGGATCCAGCAGATAAGGCAAACATTCAGGCACAGACCTGGAATGCAGTACTTTGTTTCAAGCAGGGTGGACAGTATGAGCAGGCTATTGAACTGGTACAGAAAATTGCAGATACAAAGACTAAATCTGGTGAAGCCTATGGGTTTTATCAATTCTCCTGGAATATCGCAGACAGTTTGATGCTTAATAAGACCAAAGGAAATGCTCTCAGACAGGAATACATGAGTAAATATCCTGCAGCATTGGAAACCTATTCCATCAGACTGAAAATAGTTGATAACCTTGGGACACAGGACTCCACCAAAACGCAGGCTGCTCAGGCTTATTTACAGCTGCACGACGATTCGATGAACGGCAAGGTCAACATCGGAAAAGATAAGCCGGAAGATCTCTATTTGAAAGCAATTCAAATTCTGGAGACTTCTCCGGACAAGGAACTATACTACAGTCACTTGCTTAAATTCGAAAAGCTATATCCGAATCATCCTATGGTTGTTGATATGCTGACACAGGTATTATTACATTATAAGGAAACCGGCAAGAATGATGAATATGAGAAGATGGCTAAATATCTTTTCAAAAAAGACAAGAACTCTCCTTATTATACAGAAATAGCTAATCAAAAATTGAAAGTGATCTATACTGCAGAAGATTCCTGTTATACAGCAAAAGATTATAAGGCAATGCTGGTTAAAATTGATGATTTCCAAAAAGCACATAATTTCTATAAAGCAGAAGGTATGTCTTTTGATCTGACAAAGATCTATGAAGAGTTTGCCAATCATAAAGCGGAATATCAGTATTATCTGGCAGAACAGGAATTCCTGAAACAGTTTGATATAAGCTTAGCTCAAATCAGGAAGGATTATAAGACAAATAGTGCCGGTCTGTATATGCCTATCAATCCAAAAACTACCTGGAAAAAGGATATGCAGAATAACTATTTGAAGCAAATAGTCAAAAATACTGATAAATCTGCTAAACAAGTTACAGCGTTATTGAAAAAAGCCAATGAAAACAAATATAAAATTCCTGTTGAGAAAAGAATTGAAGCGATATACGCGATTGCAGAAATCTATGAACAGGGACACAATATGATGGTTGATCTGGTAACCAAATATACAAACAGGTCCAGGGAATTCAGTCAGTTTAAATCATCTCCAGAAGTATTTCAGCAATATTCTGAGGGTATTTTAGGCAAATTATCAGACTATGGTTTACAGGCTAACAGTGCCACATACATGAAGAAGTATATTTATGATAATTATGCTTATCTTTATGAGCATGATAAAATAACTTTAGCCCAAAACAAACTGATTCAATGGGGTGTAATAGACAGTACATTAGTGACAGAGCATCAGCCAGACAATAAATGGACAGCTAATTCAACATCATTAACAGACAGTTTAAATATATCAGAGATTAAGTTTAGTGTTCCTGAAGAGACTGCTAACGGCACTTTTGCCTTTATCAGCATTCAGCCACAAGTCAAATGGTCTGTGAATATTGATTTTGAACTGGAAATTGATCCTGAATTATGTTTAATCAAATATATTTCACCGCAGCCTGTTGCGATAACAGCCAACAAAGGCAAAATTGCAGACGAGGCGGATTTGCTTAAAGATGCTGGCAAACAAGGTAATCTTTATGGTATCCGTTTAGGTGACAACTTCAGAAAGGGAAGTAATTCTGTTCAGTTCAATGGTGAAAACAATTCTCCTGATACTTTGAGAATCGGAGTTCAGTTAAAGAGTATTTTCAACAAGAGAATGTTGGATTTTGCGAGAAACTCAGAAGTTATAAATGTTCTTAGCAACAATACCTGGCTTTATGTTCAAGCAGACAGTCTGACTGGGACGGATTCACTGCAGTGGAAGCAGGTGAGTAAAAATCTGGTCAATCTTACACCTGAGATGGTAACGGGTATGGAAAAAACAAAAGCTGAGTTTATCTGGACAGACAGTTTAATGAATCAAAAGCCGTTGTTCTTCAAGACAGAATTTACTCTCAACAATACGGTAATTTCATCCTTAATGCGGTTTGTGGCAACAGGGCAAGCCTCGATCTGGCTGAATGGTAATCCATTGACGCAAGAATCAGCGTTTACCTATGATCCTGCCTCATCCAAGGCTTTTGCAGAGACGATAGAGACTGATACAGCTTTCTTTGTAGCAGGGATAAATACCATAATAATCAAAGTCAATCCCATACCTGACAACAATTGGAAGGGTATCTATTTTGACTTACAATACACCAAGATGAAATGAGGTTGACATGAAACAGAAAATAATATATCTTTTATCATTATTGGTTTTAAGCTCGATGATCTGGGCCGCACCAGTAAAGGAGAATGAGCAGACAGCTAATCCTAAGAAGAAAAACGTCCTGAGGGACACAGAAGAGATGCGAATCGAAGTGGAAAAGAGAGTACCGGATAACAGTATTTTCTTACAGCGTACGAAGAAAGTACCCGGGGACACATTGAAAGTGTTCTTTAAGAAGAAATTTATAAAAACTTATAAATTGTTATATTAATTTAATTGAGGAGGAAAAATGTCTTTTAAGAGATTAAGTTTAATTGTAATGGGGTTGTTGTTGACTCTGAACATTTTTGGTGAGGAAGTTAAGAAGGGTCTGTTTCAGGGATACCTTGGTGGTGTTGATTTTATTAAAGTCTTTAATGAAGGTAATTTCATATCCTATACAACTGTAATCCTCTTTGTGTTAGGTACGGTTCTATTTATTATCAAGGTACGCTTATTATTTTTTAAGGAAAAGCTGGATGCAAAAAGTTTTTTCTTAAAACTGAAAGGTTATATTCATAATGAGAATTACGACGAAGCAATCAAGATTTGTTCAAATTTTAAAGAGACCTCATTAGGGTTTATTTTCTGGGCAGGAATATCAATTTTTAATGAAGGCAGAAAGACAAATATGCCAGGAAGAGAATTAAAGAATTCTTTACAAAATGCCATTGATGAAGCGGCCTTACAGACAGTTCCCAAAATTGAAAAAGGTTTATTCTGGTTTGACTTGATATCACAGGCATCCACATTGTTAGGACTATTAGGAACAATTTGGGGTTTGATTTCCTGTTTCTCAGGATTATCAGGCAAGTCACCAGTGGAGAGTCAAAAGGCGATGACAGATGGTATTGGTTTGGCTATGGGAGCAACAGCGATGGGTTTGGCAGTAGCTATTCCGATGTTATTTGCTAAAGGATTTTTAATGTCTAAGGCCACCAAGATAACCGATAGTATTGATGAATACAGTGTAAAATTAATTAATCAGTTAAATTACTCCATTAAAGATTAAGGATTGATTTATGGCAAGACCTCCTTCTTCGTTTAGATTTGGGAAAAAACCATCGGATCCTACACCACCGGATGTTACACCGATAATTAATTTATTTGTTACCATCATACCTATGCTATTGAATATGATGATCATAACACAGGTAACTCTTATCGGGATAAATTTAGCTTCACAGAGCAGTTTATCTGGTAGCAGTGTCAGTGCCGGGAGTGGAAAAGATGCTTCCAAAAACAAGGAACTCAGATTAGTATTGTACAATAACTATTTTGAGATTCAGGTACAAGATGAAAATAATATAACTATACCCATGATTAAAAAAGGAGAATCAGTGAATTATGATTACCTGGCTCTTGAAAAGCAGTTAGTAAGTCTTAAAACACGTTTTCCTGATATTGGAACAATTAAGCTTGTTCCTTACCCTGATGTCAAATATGGTGTACTGATTCATTCCATAGATATTTGTAAAGAGGCAAAATTTACAGGTATCGGCTATGGGAGACCTTCCACCAAACACTTTATGATTAATTAGGAGTTAAAATGATAGATTCCTATGAATACGAAGAAGAGTTAAAAGAGCGACGTAAAAAACGCATAGAGAGAAGTAAAAAGAGAAGGCGGGAAACAATTGCCGTACTTAGTATAACATCTCTTTGCGATATTTTAACGGTGCTCTTATTGTTCTTTGTTAAAAATATCAGTATGGAAGGTCAGCAGTTCACGCAACCTTCTGGGATGACTTTTCCAATGACAATATCAACCGAGGAACTAATCAAAGATGGGCATACTGTGATCATCAAAGTATTCCCGGACAAGATCTATTTAGGTTCTGAAAATGTTCTTGTGGGAACGACAAGTAATTTGTTGGAAAGCTCAAAAACCAGAGAGACATTGTATGCATACATGAAGGATTTATCGAAGAAAATTGTAGATAATAAGAGTGATGCAATCCCGTGTTTGTTGATTCAGGCTGATGAAAATGTAGATTGTCAATATATAACAGAGATAGTTTACCTTAGTGCTAGTTCTGCCTTTGCTAATATCTATTTTTCAACTATAAAAGCAAAATCCAAAGAAGAAGCTTACAAGTTATAAGGGGAAAATATGGCACAAAAAGTATTAAGTATCAAATTAAAGTATAAAGATAAATATATTAATTATGCTACTTCCAATAAGGATTTTCACAATAAATTTGTAATTGGTAGCAGTAAATATTTGTTTTGGCAAATATTGGATAATAGTTTTCCGGAAAAATTCATCCTCTTAAAAAAGAAAGGTGAGAACTTTATACTGCAACTCCATAAAACCATGGAGCTGGTTCTCAAGAAAGGCAATGATTTAGTTCAAAGTGATGCCTTGAAAAAATACATATCTAATAATGAGCTTGTTTTAACTGAAGATATGCAGGGATATGTTTCATTTTCTAAAGACTGGACGATTACATATGAGTTTGTAAAGCCCTATACTAAAGTCCTTTCCCCGGAAGAAGTCCAGGCAATAAAGTTATTTTCCAAATCCCCGGATCTTACTCCGGAACAAAAATTTAACCGTAATTTTGTAATGATTTCATTTTTCATTGCTTTTGTTATTTTATCTTTCATAAACTATTCCTACAAACCTCAAACAGGTTTAGTATCTTTAGAGGAAAAGATCATAGAAGAGCAGATGGCAACCCGCATAATTCCCGAAGCACCTCAGGATAATTATGCTGAGGAAGAGACAAAAGAAGCACCGGAAGCGGAAGCTGAAAAAGCGACTAAAACAGCTACAGCTACTAAAGAGGCTACTCCCAAAGAGAGTGCTGCAGCTTCATCTGCGGCCAGAACTGCACAGGCTCAAAACATATTTGGATTTGATCCGTCAAGTACTCAGAAAGACATAGGGTCACTCAAGAATAAGGTTATAGAAGCAACTGTACAGGAAGACATTGTTGCTTCAACAGTAGGTAATGGTGGAGGAGCAACAGGCAATGGATCCGGAAATAATGCTAATGCAGCCGGTGGAAGTGGTGGCAAGGGTGGATCAGGAAAGAATGCTTCAGTATTCAACACAGCAGCGGTAAAATCAGGTGGGGGTACTCCCGGAAAGCTTTTCTCAGGCGATATTAAGTTGGGCAAAGATTCCGGAGCTTTAAAGGAAATTGATCCTTCTTTACTTGGTGGTAAAGCTAGCAAAATGGAAGTTATTCAGATTACTTCGACACCTCAGGTGGCATCCTTGAAGAGGAAATTTGCTTCACAGGGAATCCAGAAGGTAAAAGAGTCTGAAATAGCATTTGCCACACCGGAAAAGAAAGCTGAATTGGCTAATATTAAGCAATATGTAAACATCAATAAACCGCAGTTGATTAATTTATTTAATCAGGAATCTCAGATGTCTAATCTTTCGGGATCCATGGACATTGATATTATGATTGAAAATGGCAAGGTCGCGGGGGTAGAAATTGCACCCAAGGAAGGCAGTAAATTTACGCAGGCTTTCCTGGACAAAATGAAAAATGTAATTCTCAACTGGAGATTCCCGAATACAATTTCAACCTACTATTCATTTAGGATGACCTTGATCAAGAATTAGCAAATTCTTAGCAGGACATATTTCGGAAAAGGACGACAAAATGTCGTCCTTTTCGCTTTTTGGTACTAAAATTGCACTATTAACATTCAAAGAATAATCTAAAAAAGGAGAAGGGAATGAAGAGAGGACTTATCGTGATCCTGCTTACTTTGGCCATTTGCGTCAGCTTTGCAGTTAATCAGAACATTTCTGTCAGCAATAAAGCCACAGAAATGAAAATAACAAAAAGCGACCAAAATGGTTTGAGTATTAATTATCAGATCGGGGAAATTGAATTAAAGGATGTAAATACTACAAATGGTGTTTACACCGGCATGAGTATCAGTGGATATTCTGCTACAGAAGTAATTGGAAATCCGGCACTGCCAGTGAACAGAAAGTTGATTGCAGTTCCTATAAATGCAGTAGTAACAGCGAGTGTTACTAACATTCAAAAACAGGAATACAATTTAAGTAATTTTAATTCAACAAACCGGGTATATCCGGTTCAGCTTTCAATTGCAAAAAATGTGGATCCTGCGACAGTAGCTTTAACAGTCAATGAAAACACCTATCGTGTAAACGCTTATGACAATGCACCAGTAGTACAGGTAACAGAAATTGGATTTATGCGTGGAATGCGAGTATTTGAAGTTTTGTATAAGCCTGTTAGTTACAATCCTGTATCAAACAAAATTGAAGTATATAAAAAGGGTACTGTAAATATTGAATTCAGCAATGGAGACTGGTCTGCTACAACTAATTTGATGGCAAAAACCCGTTCACCCTTCTTTGAATCAGTTTATGGAACAGTGATCAATCATGAGATCTTCAATGAAAGAGTAAATTTCACTCAATATCCTGTAAAATATTTAATTATATCTGATCCCATGTTCCAAACACAGTTACAGCCATTCATAGATTGGAAGACCCAGCAGGGATTTACCGTAATCTTAGGATTGAAGGGCAGTCCTGAAGTTGGATCAACTAAAGAATCAATTAAAGCGTATATTCAAAGTCTTTATAATGCCGGAACTCCAGAAGACCCGGCTCCCACTTATTTGTTGATAGTTGGAGATGTTGCACAAATTCCGGCTTGGACAGGTACAACAGATTCAGGTCATATAACTGATTTAAATTATGTAAAAATTACGGGTAATGATTATCTTCCTGAGATGTTTTTTGCACGTTTTTCGGCAAATAATGTTAATGAATTACAACCCCAGATAGACAAGACACTCATGTATGAAAAATACACAATGCCGGATCCTTCATATTTAGGATCTGCTGTAATGATTGCCGGAGTTGATGGTAATTATGGCCAATCTCATGCTAATGGCCAAATCAATACAGTAAACAGTTTGTATATGAATCCTGCCCATGGCATTACTCCGAATACATATTTATATCCCGGCTCCGGAAACAGTGATGCTGCGATAATTAGCAATGTCAGCCAGGGAACCGGTTGGGTTAATTATACAGCACATGGCAGTGAAACTTCCTGGTCAGATCCCAGTTTTACGATCAATAATATCAATTCCTTACAAAATAATGGTAAATATCCGTTTGTTATCGGCAATTGTTGTTTAACCAGCAGTTTTCAGGTACAAACCTGTTTTGGAGAAGCTTGGTTAAGAGTAGCCAACAAAGGTGCGATTGGATATATTGGCGGAACGAATTCCTCATATTGGAATGAAGATTACTGGTGGGCACTTGGAAATGGTACAATACCGGCATCCGGTGCAGCACAGGCATATACGCCTACAATCGGAGCTTATGACGGCATATTCCATGATCATGCAGAACCTTTCTCTGAATGGTACACAACTGCAGCTGCGCTTAATTACTGCGGTAACCTGGCAGTACAGCAA
Source organism: uncultured Candidatus Cloacimonadota bacterium (assembly GCA_964419225.1). Lineage (GTDB taxonomy): Bacteria > Cloacimonadota > Cloacimonadia > Cloacimonadales > CAYQPF01 > CAYQPF01. Next base: position 15,502 of record CAYQPF010000031.1, read on the forward strand.
ACCAACAGTACTTTGAAAAGTTACTATTGGGAAATTTACTCATTGATGGGTGACCCCAGTTTAAGTCCATATCTTGGTGTTCCAACAGTTAATGAAGCAAATTACTTACCTACTTTATTCATTGGTATGACAAGTATGCAGATTACAGCTGAGCCTTATTCTTATGTAGGTTTAACAATGAACGGGGTAATTTATGGATCAGGTATCGTAGATGCAACAGGAAATTTAACTTTAACAATAGATCCTATCACCACACCAGGAGATGCGATATTAGTAATTACCTGCCAAAACAAGCAACCTATCATAGCAAATATTCAGGTGATTCCCAATGAAGGTGCTTATGTGGTAGTGAATAGTAATACACCGACAGACAACAATAACAACATTCCCGAATTTGGTGAGACAATGAGTCTTAATTTGAATTTGAATAATGTTGGTGTTGTTGCAGCTAATAATTTATTAATAACCTTGAGATCAAGTGATCCATACATAACAATCCTTGATTCCACAGAGACGGCAGTAGTAATTAATGCCAGTGGAACTCTTGATTTAGTTAATGCTTTCAGTTTCAGTATCAGTAACAATGTTCCAGATCAGCATTCTGCAGGTTTTGAAGTAATCATTACAGATGGAGAAAGCCATCTTTGGACTTCCAATATCAATATCACAATTGCTGCTCCAGCGTTGGCAATTGGAACTATCACTATTAATGAAACAGCAGGAAACAATAATTCCATGCTTGATCCTGGTGAGACAGCAGAACTTGTTCTTAAAGCACAGAATAACGGACATGCTGCTTCCTTACTAAGTGATTTCCTATTAGTTTCTGCGTTTGCAGGATTAACTATAGAAAACTCTTTAGTTCAGGTTAATCCAATTGCACCCGAGGGTTTCCAAAATCTTACCTTCAATATCTCAGTAGATGCTGATGTTCCTGCAGGATCTGTAGCTCAGTTAGCTTATTTATGGAATGGTATTCAATCTACAATCAGTCTGACAATTGGTTTGATATATGAAGATTTCGAAAGTGGAGATTTCACTGAGTATCCCTGGACTATGCAGGGAGGAAACTGGACAATAGCAACAACGGGTGCTCAGCAGGGGCAAAACTGTGCTAAATCTGCAGCAATTGCCAACAGTACTTCCACCAGTATCAGTGTAACAATGGATATAGTTTCAGCAGGAACGATAAGTTTCTATAAGAAAGTATCATCCGAAAGCAATTATGATTATCTGAAATTCTATATTAATAATGTGGAAAAAGGAGCTTGGTCGGGAACTGTAAACTGGACACAGGAAACATTCCCTGTAGAAGTCGGTAACAATGTATTTAAATGGACATATTCAAAAGACGGCAGCCAAACCGGTGGTTCTGACTGTGCCTGGATAGACTATGTTGTATTTCCTGCAGCAGGTGGCAACACCACTCCAATGCCTATTTCTTACATCAATGCGGATTCTTTGATTTTTTCCACAATCAATGTAGGTACTACTGAAACAAAATCAATTACTTTGTACAATCTTGGTAATGCTGAAATGAACGGAACAATAACAACTCCGGCCCCTTTCTTCATTAATGGAAATCAGTCCAGCTTTAATTATACAATTCCGGCGAATTCCAATATTAATGTTGAGATTGTTTTTGCACCAACAGATACTACTCAATATTTTTACAGTGGTAATCTGGTAATCACGACAAATGATACAAATCATCCTCAGTATTCTTTAGTTGTTGAAGGAAGTACTCCTGTTGGAGCAAATGATCCTGTAGAACCAAGAGAAACAAAACTTATAGGCAATTATCCAAATCCTTTCAATCCAACTACGACTATCAGATTCAGTTTGAATGAGAATTCCAATGTTTCTCTTGATATTTTCAATATCAAAGGACAGCATGTAAAATCATTGGTTAAGGAAAACCTGAATTCAGGTATGCATAATAAGACCTGGGATGGAAAAGACCAGAAAAATAAGAATGTATCATCCGGAATTTATTTCTATAAACTCCAGACAGGTAAATATAACAGTATCAAAAAAATGATTCTGGTTAAATAGGACTAGCGTCCAGCATTTGGTTCAGATATCATATTCCTGGTTCTGAAACTCTCAAACCACTAGTCATATGATACGAACTTTAAATAGTTTCTTTAGGGACACGATGCATCGTGTCCCTGCTAAGGAATATGATTTGACTTGAAATAAGTAATCTCTCCTGAACGGGAACAGCTTTTAGAGGTTCCCGTTTTTTTATTACTTGACTTATTTCAAATTGTATTAAAATTAATACTATGTTGATTAAAATCCAGTTTATCCAGTAGAATAATACTGGTTAAACGCATTCTACAAGATGTTTTATAGGAGGGTACTATCAGTTTTTTAAGTAAATTATTTGGAAAAGAGCAGACGAGTCTTCCCGAATCTGACACTAAGGATGAAATTATCATGACTCAGGAAGATGATTCAGATGCTAATGAATTAACATTAGCCTTATTAACTGTTATACATTTACATCTCAATGAAAAAAAGAACACTGAAATCCCAAAATATCTATTACCTGAATTTAGTAAATGGAAGCTAAGATCAGCTATGCAACTACCCAATCTGGAATTTTACAGGATAAAGAAGAGATAAATATGAAAACTTATAATTTTACAATTAACAATAAGAATTACGAAGGACGTGTTCTAAAACAAGTTAATAACACTCTGACAATTGAACTTAACGGCACGGAATATTCAGTTACTTTGGCTGATACTATGCCTGTAACCCAGGAGACCAGAAATGAAAAGCCTGGACAAAGTAATGTTCCAAGTGGGCAAAAGAGTCTGAAAGCACCACTTCCGGGAACAATTATTGACATTAAAGTGAATGAAGGTGACAACGTCAAAGAACGAGATATACTGTTTATTTTGGAAGCCATGAAAATGGAATCTGAAATTTCCAGTCCCTACAGCGGTATTGTTAAAAAAATTAATATTAGCAAAGGAGACACAGTATTAGAAAATGATATACTAATAGTCTTTGAATAATATTATCGGAGGTTACATGAAAAAAATATTTTTACTAATGACACTTGTGATTTTTTGCAGTTCTTTTTTATCTGCACAAAATCCACCCGAAAACTTAGATGCTACTAAGAATGGAAACAATGTTACTTTAAACTGGGTTGCACCAACTACCGGAATAGAACTGCTCAATGAAGGTTTTGAAACAACGTCCTGGCCACCTGCTAATTGGCAAATTAAGAAAAGTGTCTTTTCCGACAGTTTGACTCTTATCACACCGAGTACGAGTACCTGGATTCATTGCAGCCCTGCATCCTTCGACGGATCCGGAGCTGAATACATTCACAGCGGAGCTTATTCAGCAGCCATTGGATATAATTGCCCGGACTGGAATTGGCTGATTACTCCTCAAATCAATATTACCAGTGCAGCGATGATGAGATTTTGGGTATGGTACACCAATGATGCATCTTATACAACAAAATTCAAAATTGCTGTTTTGCATAATAATGTTTGGACAGATATACTTCGTTATCAGCAAGGTACTCCCTCAAACGTTTTCTATGCTCCTGTAAATGTTAGTTTGAACCAATTTGTCGGACAAACTGTCAAAATTGCTTTCATTTTTATGTATAATGATGGCTATGAAATGGGTTTGGATGATATTACAGTATCCCAAAATTCTATGAAATTAAGTCAGCCTGATTTATCTAAGTTCACAAAGATTAATGCACCCCGAAGAGCTTTATCTGCTTATGATATCGAAAATAATTCTATACGTGAAAACACCAGAATGACTCTCGAAAATTATAAAGTCTATCGCAATGGAACTACAATTGCCACATTACCTGCCAACACCACTACTTATAATGATTATAATTTGGCTGTAGGAACTTATAATTACTATGTAACTGCAGTGTATGACAGTGCTGAGTCTGACCCTTCAAACACAGAAACTGTAGATATTTCTGCTGCGATCATTATCCTCTCAGAAAGCTTTGAAAGCGGTAATTTTAATATGGGTACACTGGCCAACTGGGTCAGAATTAATGCGGATGGCGATGGTTATCAGTGGGAAATTGCTCCTTCTGATATTGATGCCCACACAGGTAACAAATGTGTCTGGACTCAGTCTTATGCAAACGGAGTTGGTCCTTTATTCCCAGATAATTACCTGATCAGCTCTCTTATTTCTATACCGGCACGTCCTGATTCAACACGCATGAGTTTTTGGGTTGCTGCTGTTGATCCCGAATGGCCTTCTGAACATTATGTGGTTAAGATCTCTAATGGTGGAACAACTGTTGCCGATTTTACCCAAACTATTTATAATTCAACCCTGACTGATGGCCTGTGGCATAGAGTGGATTTAGATCTAACTCAGTATGCTGGTACAAGTATCAGAGTCGCTTGGGAACATAATCAGGTTTCAGATCAATACGCAATGCGACTTGATGATGTTGAATTTTATTATTACCCAGGGAACAGCAATTATTCTCCGGACGCGTCTGCTTCATTATATCAAAACTACCCTAATCCTTTCAATCCGTCCACAACTATCAGTTTCAATCTCAGACAGCCTTCCAAGGTAGATTTAGCTGTGTATAATATCAAAGGCGAAAAAGTAGTAACTTTAGCAAGAGATCTAATGGCTTCAGGTAATCATAATATCAATTGGAATGGTAAAGACCTCAATAATAAATCTGTTTCCAGCGGTGTTTATTTCTATAAACTCACCATTGGACAAAATACACAGACCCGTAAAATGATACTCATGAAATGAGGACTAGCGTCCAGCATATTATACCTGTATCATACTATAGGTTCTGATACTCTCACATCAGTAAACATATGATACGAATTTTAAATAGGGACTAGCGTCCAGCATATTACGAAGATTTAATACAAGAGGGATTTGAGAAATCAAGTCCCTCTTGTTATATTATTTATAATAAAGGTCTAATAGAGAAGCTCTTTTTGCAATTTTTTAATAGTTTCAAACCTGTGTTCTTGGATTATTAATACACCTTTCAAAAAAATATCTTGCCAGTATCCTAACAGGATTTTTTTTTGCAATAAAGGAAAACTAAATGGAGGAAAAATGAAAAAAATCTTTTCATTATTGATTCTGACCTGCCTGGTTGCCGGTTATTTGTTCTCAATTACAGATAATGTAGCGATTCTGGGGTTCGAAGCAAAAGACAAGGACAGTAAATACATTTCAACATTTCTTGAAAAAAGAGATCTTAATGAAGCATTCAAAGACAATGCAAATATCATTCTTCTTGATCTCAAAGCAACATATAAGGCAGCTGAAGAGCTTAAATTGGCAAGTTTGGACGAAATGGAACCAGAACAGGCAATTGATCTTGGGAAAAAACTGAATGCCCAGGTTGTAGTTTGGGGTCATGTGTTAAAAGATGGTCAGGAATTCAGAGTTGTAGCAAAGGTACTCAGTATCAGAACACAAGTAACAAAATCTCTGGAATTTAAAGTAGTAAAAGAAAGAAAATCAAGAGCGGCAGCATTAAAAGCTGATTTTGTTGATAAGATTATTGAATTCAATTCCAGTGAATTAAAAAAGATTTTTTCTATAGCCGAGCAGAATTACAATGCTAAGAGCTATGTTATGGCAATAGAAGGATTTTTAAAATATATTGAAATAGATCCCAGCAAAATTGAATCTTATCTTTATTTAGGACTCTCGTACTTTTTGTCCGATAAATTTGACAAATCAGTAGAAGCTTGTTTGAAAGGTTTAGCGATTGATCCAAACAATGAGAAGATTTTGGATTGTTTAGCAGCAGCCTACCAAAAGCAAAACAAATATGATGATGCTATTAAAGCTTTAGAAAGATTTGCTATAGTAAAAAGTGACGAGAAGATCTGGATGAGAATAGCAACCATGTACAATGAGCAGTCAAAATTTGATCAGGCTGAAACAGCGTTGGATAAAGCAATCGCGATTAAGAGCGATTATGATAAAGCACATTATTTATATGCACTCATTGCATATGATAAAAAAGAATACGACAGAGCTATTCCCCATCTTGAATTCTGTGCAAAAGCTTTCCCGGACGATGATGAAATTTCCAGAAAACTTGCGATCAGTTATCAAAAAACAGGCAAATTACAAAGTGCAATAGATCAATACTCAGGAATTATTCAAAATGATCCAAATAATACAAAAGCTTATTTGAATTTAGCTGCAGCCTATCGTGCATTAGCTACTGAAAAACCATCTGAAGCTAAAGTGTCTAATAACAAAGCACTAGAAGCTCTGAATAAAGCTAAAGCTCTTGATTCTGAAAATGCCAAAATCTACATTCGTTTAGCTGACGTTTACATTGCTTTGGATAACTTGACTGCTTGTGAATCAAATTGTAACATAGCTATTCAAAAAGATGCCGGTGCATATGAATCTTACATGATTTTAGGGTTAATTGCTCAAAAAAGAGGATTCACCAAATTTTCCGAGTATCTTGATTTAGCCAAACTTGCTGATGGCGGTACACTATATGGTGCGAAAGCAGATAAAGTCAGAGCAGACCGAGACAATGCTAAGCAAGTTGCTTATACTTTCTTTAAAAAAGCTGAAGAATATTTTAACACAGCTAAATCAAATGCAGGGGACAACATTTCTGCTGTGAATGATTTAAATGCAAAAATTCAAACCAATCTTCAGTACCTGAATAAAACTAAGAAAGGATTCATGGACTAATAAATCCTTTTACTCATTTGAAATAAAGAGACAGAGCCAAAAACTTTGTCTCTTTTTCTTTTTAAAGAAAAACCTCGACAATAGGCAAAACATTATTATCATATAATTTATCAAATAGAGGAGAAATTATATGAAAAATGTAGTTATAATGATTTTTCTAATGCTCTTAACATCACTTACAGCTTATGAAAACAGTTTTCTGAATTTGCATAATCCGACAAACTTAGAAAAAGGACAAGGTGAAATCAGCATTAAACATCGTTTCTATGGAGATGTAACAGAAAACACCCTGGATACTTTCTTCGGTATGAATGCGGGTGCTAATTTTTCTCTGGATACCAGATATCAGCTATTCCCCAAGCTGGAAATGAATTTGCACTATACACGGGTAAAAAAAGAATATCAAATTGGGTCTTCTTACAAACTTGAAAAAAATGATATCCCGGTTATGGCTCAAGTTGATATTACCTATTTTAATTTTAAAGAGCCCAACATGAATGATGACACAAGAGCCAATTTTCATTATTTGCTTTCAGTACAAAATGATCCCTGGCTCGATTTATTGGCTGGTAATGTAAATATTGGTTACGATGCATATTACGAAAGAATGAATTTAGGGCTGGGTGTTCTCTGCAAAATTACGGAAAAGACCTCCTTAATAGCAGAATACATACCGGTCTTGGATAGAAACACCAGTAACTTAAAGTTAAAAAGATATATAGGGCCGGATGATGTCATGAATTTTGGCATAAAGCTCGATACTTATGGGCATCATTTCAAATTTATGATCTCCAATGGAAAGGACATGAGCATTCACCGCAGTTCTTTGGGAACCGATAGCAGTACCGGTTGGAAACTTGGTTTCAATCTCGAAAGGCGAATGGAATTTTAGGAGGACATCATGAATAATGTAATAAAGTTTATTTCTCTAAGTATAATAATAGTTTTAGTATTCTCTGCCTGTTCCAGAGTAAGCGAGGAGACGATGGGAATTTCCGATCCAGGTGTTGATTCTCTGGGTTACAAAATCGTCATGGCCAATGATTATACGCTTAAATATAAAGTTGAAGGAGCAAATCTGCATTGCATTCTCTCGGCTGAAACTAATGGATGGGTTGCAGTAGGTTTTGCTCCCACTGCCCAGATGAAAGATGCTAATTTTATCATTGGCTATGTTGAAAATGGTTCAGCATTTATTAATGATGAATTTGGTACTTCCAATACAACCCATCAGTCGGATAACAGTCTTGGTGGAACAGACAATCTGACCAATAAAACAGGTTCTGAGTCTGGCAGTATGACGACCCTGGAGTTTATTATTCCCCTTAACTCAGGTGATACATATGACAGAACATTAATGGTAGGACAATCTTATCCTCTGATATTTGCTAAGGGAAACGGTGATGATTTCACGTCCATGCATACAAGTTTTGCCTCTGCAACTCTTAATCTCAGCAGTACACCGGGAGGTAATAATGGTATTATTCCGGACACTACAGGCTATAATAGGATTAATTCAGCAGATTATTTACTCTATTGGAGAGTTGATGGAGATTCCCTCAGATGTATTTTATCCGCTCAAACACAGGGTTGGGTAGCTGTCGGTTTCGATCCGAGCAATCAAATGAAAGACGCTAATTTTATTATTGGCTATGTGACTGCAAATGGTGTATCTATCCGGGATGATTTTGGAGTAAGTAATACTACTCATGCGGCTGATATCAGTTTTACCGGAGGAGTTGATAATGTGAGGAAAGCTGCAGGTAAGGAGGAAAACGGAAAAACAGTTATTGCCTTCACTATCCCCTTAAACAGTGGTGACAGTTATGACAGGACATTACTGGCGACAAATAGTTACCCCATAATTTTTGCTAAGGGTAATACTGATGATTTTAATGCTATGCATACCGGTTTTGCCTCAGCCACACTGAATTTGAATCCAACTACTCCGGATGGTAATACTGATCATCCGATGCCAGATACAACAGGATACAACAGGATATTATCCAATGATTTTGATTTTCATTGGAAAGTAGTGGGAGATTCTTTAAAATGCATTCTGGCAGCAACCACAGCTGGTTGGGTAGCTGTAGGATTTGATAATGGAATACAAATGAATAATGCCAATTTTATCATTGGCTATGTCACCACAGGAGGAGCTTTCCTGAGAGATGATTTCGGCAATGGCACCACGACACATGTTTCAGACATAGTGCTAGCAGGCAGTTATGACATAGCTTCTGAAGCGGGAAAAGAGGAGGGAGGTAAAACAATCATTGCCTTTTCCATTCCTCTGAATAGTGGAGATATAAATGACAGGGTACTTTTGCCGACAGGCAGTTATCCCATAATCTTTGCCAAGGGTTCAAGTGATGATTTCAATGCAATGCACACCAGCTTTGCCTCAGCCACTCTGAACCTGAACCCCAATTCCGGCGGTAATAATGACCATACTGTACCAGATACAACCGGCTACATGAGAGCTGCCACTTTAGATTATCTTTTTTACTGGAAGGTTGTAGGTGACTCTTTGAGATGTATTCTTTCAGCAGAAACTTCCGGATGGGTTGCGGTTGGTTTCGATCCAACAAATCGTATGCAGAATGCTGATTTCATTATTGGTTATGTTACAGGCACAGGGGCATTTCTCAGAGACGATTTTGGAGTAGGTACTACGACACACTCTTCGGACACTTCTCTGGGCGGATCTTACAATTTAACAATGGAGGCAGGTAAAGAAGAAAATGGGAGGACAATTATCTCATTTACCATACCTTTAAATAGTGGTGACAGCTATGATAAAAATCTGGTTCCTGCAAACACATATCCGGTCATTTTCGCCAAGGGTTCTCAGGATGATTTTAATGCAATGCACACAAGTGCCAGTTCAATCATGATTAATTTTGAACAGGGTGCCGGAGAAACAGGAGCTACTCAGGGTGGTGATATTTCCCTGGATACAGAAGCCTTAAATTATACATCCATCAATGTGGACGGGTATAATTTTCAATGGGCGATCAAGGATGATTCACTTCGCTGTAAAATGAAAGCACCAACTACCGGCTGGGTTGCTGTCGGATTCAATCCTACAGATGAGATGTTGAATGCTAATTTCATTATTGGCTATGTCAGTAATGGGATAGGATATGTCAGAGACGACTTTGGTGATACTCAGACTACCCATGTTTCAGACATTCTGGCTGGGGGAACTAATAATGTAACCAGAGTCTTTGGCAGAGATGCTCAGGGATCAACGGAACTCCGTTTTACTATCCCTTTAAATTCGCAAGATCCCAAAGATAGGCCACTGACATTAAATTCTACTGTCAAACTCATACTGGCACATGGCCCGAATGGAAGTGATAATTTCTCTTCCATGCACGATTTTGTAGAGGAGACAACCATAATTTTGCATTGATGATATTCATAGCTTATGAGTTAAGATTTAGTATTTTGGTTGAAAAAGATGATAGGGGCTGACGTAGGAGTCTGCCCCTGCATCCAAACGACATCTGCTGTAAATTTTCAGTTTACTTGAAAGAAAGTTCATTTGTTTCCCTCATTTGGAGGGTGATCAAAAAAAAACATTTACAAATAAAAAGTATTCAGAAAAAGTGATTTAATAATTTCTCAATGAGGAACAAGATGATAAAGAATTTAAGTTTCTTTTTGGCTAAAAATGATCCTGATAAACTCTTTGAACTTTATGACAAAGAGAAAGCTCCAAAAGACCAGATTATTGCCCGTTTATTTGAGCTTGAAGAATTCAATTTACTAATAGAGTTAGCTAAAAATGATAATTTTGAACGTACTAATATTCTGAATGAGCTGTTACAAAAAAAATCACTTAACATAGACCACTGTATTTATATACTCTCCTGGCTTATGGCACCGAAATTCCAAAAAGAAATTTATCAATATATAAAAAACAACTTCACTCTTGATGATATTCAAAAAAAGATTAGTCATCCCTTACTAACTGATAATTCCCGTAAATACTTGGAAAGCATAATTCTTTCCGATATCCCCAAAGAACATCTTTCTGAAAAAACAAAGGATGAAAACTATCTTAAAATGAAGATGATTCTCGAAGATACGAACTGGAATGTTACCTCTGCTGATGATAAAAAGCAAAATCTCCTGGATTCCAGATTTTCCACAAAAGAAAGAATCAAAAATTTCCTGCCTTTAAGGATCAAAATTAATATCGAAGATGAGTTCAAAATCATAAAGGAAGAGCTTAAGAACAGTATTAAAAACAACTCTTTTGACCTGGAATTTATCCTGACTATTTTAAACCTGTCCAGACTTAAATTAGAGCATAAAGAAGAATTAATTCTTGATGTTGATGAGCCTGAATTATATTTCCCCGAAAACTTCCAGTTTCTCACAGAAGCGGGTTTTTTTAGTTATGCCTCTATCAGATCTCTTTTTTCTACGGCCTCTTTAAAGAACTGGACCGCTGTAGGTCTGGAAAGTCATTATGCTATTGACTTATTTTATTTATGCAAGAATTATTCTCAATTTAATTGGCTGGAAAAGTTTTTGGAAAACAATTATCTGGCAAAAATACTGGAATATTCAAATTCCAGTTTTACGTATTATTTGACATCTCAATACGGATTTCGTCTCAATGATATCATAATCGAACAAGGTTTAAAAAACAAACTCCGGGAAAGTTGTCTTTCACTACATGAAATAATTCTCAAAAATGTTAATGAACATTCTTTCGATATTGAGTATCATTTAAAGCCTCTGATTCTTGTCGGGGGTGACTATAATTTCATTTTCATCAGTCAGCTTTTAAATAAAACAGTGGTAGATCACATCAAAAATACAATAGAGGATGTGAACTCGAAATTTCTTGATTTGAAAAGAAACACCGAAGATTTGGGTAGATTAAAACAACTTATTGAGTTGGAAATTGGTGAAAAAGCAAATTTGATCGAAAGAAAGAAATACAATATTATTTCCACATTCTTTCTTCAGTCAGTCAGCCAGATGCAATCACTTGATGAAGACATAAAAACCGTGATCATCTCTAATTTACCAAATCTGGAGCTATATTCAAAACAGGCTGACAGCAGTAGTAAGATTCTATTTTGTCAGTTCATTGGAAAATTGAATCTGCAAAAATATAAAAATCTGCTCTATACTTATTTACAGGATGATGATTATCAGGTAGCTGTAAATGCTGCAATAGCTTTGAAAAACATTGGCGATAAAACTATTAACACCAAGCTCAAGGCATTTGCTCAATCGCCTAATTTTAATATCAGGAAATTGATAGCAACTTCACTTAATTTACTTTCCAAAGATATGGAACTCGAATGGATTTTAAAACTGGCTTCTGATGAAAATATTGAAGTAAGTAAAGAAGCTATCAAAACGATCTCACAACTTCCCAAAGAAAATGCCATTAATATTTTCAAACAATTGATCAGTACGGTGTATTACAAGAATAAAGCTGTTCTCGTGGAAGCTTTGGGAAATTTAGAATCTGTACAAGGAATACCTCTTCTTATTGATTTACTAAAAGATGCAGAAAGTGATGTTTATTTGCAGTTTATGAAAAGTCTGGTAAAAATTAATCAGCGTATTAGTTTAATGTTATTACAAAATCTCAATTTCAGAGGGAATCACCTCTTAGAACTGGAACGGGCTAAATCAATCGTCCTCCTGGGTGATTATAGCGGTTGGGCTATCATTAACAGTTATATTAATCTCAGTATCCCATTTATTCAGAACCAGACGAAACTAACTTATCTGCAGCTGATTTCCAGTGATTATACAAAGAATATCAGGAAAATGACTCGTGATCCTAATTCACTGATCGGTGCTTTGGCATTAACCAAACTTGTTTTGTTTAATGAAGATGAAGGGTGGCAATTAATTGACAGAATGTACAAGGAAAGTAATAAAGAAATGCTTTATTACATTTCAATTCTTTTGGATTTTCTACCTTATGATAAAGCGAAAGAAATAATTTTGAGCATTAATTCCTCAGACAATTATTCATGCAAAATGATCACCTCCATAATTTTGGCTAAAAATGGTGACGAGCAATACTTAAAACAAATCGAAAATAAAGTAATGAGTTTATCTGATGAACAACATCAACAAATTCTTAAAGCAATTAGAGACTATCCTCATGAATTGACCATAAAAATTCTGGAAAAAATTGCATTACTCCAAAATACAGATTTTGTTGAGCAAATTCTTTATATTTTTAAAAATTTTGAATCTAATAAAATAATTGAAACAATTCTGAAAATTTGGGAAAGAAGTGATGAGGGTTCTAAAATCATTATAGCAAAGTTTTTTGGAATTATTAAGAGTCCGAAAATTTTAGAATTCATCCACAAGGTTATTGATCTTCAGCCTGATACGGTCCGGGCAGCACTGGCTTATGCTTTGGTTGAACAGGGAGATGAAGTTGGCTGGAATAAATTACTTCTGTTTATCAACAGCGACATGAATGATGTCCGTAAAGTTGCGATGGACAGAGTTGCCAGTTTTAAAAACATCAGAAGTCTGAATGTTTTGGTCAAATATTTAACGGCTCCTGCAGAAGAACAACAAATCGATGCTATAAAAGCAATCGGTTCTATGCAGCTCAAGGAATCAGTTTCTGTATTAAAAAAATATGTAACCAATTCTTCTTCACGCATAAAGATCGCTGTTTGTAAAGCTTTGGGTGATATGCCTTTTAACGAGACCTTCCATCTGCTTGATTTACTTGAGACTGATAAAAATGATTATGTCAGAGTAGCAGTTGAAATTTCCCGGGAAAAACTACAAAAGGGTTTTGATTCGACTTATATGCCCGTTCATGAACAGGTTAACTCCATTTTCCAGTCTTTTGACTGGAGACTATCTGACAGCTGGTTTGACAGAAACTGTAATCTTTTTACTGCCGAATATGATAAATGCAGATCTCTGCCATTATATGAATTCCGCGACAAAATTGTTATGGAAAACGATGAACTGGAAAAAAAGCAAGAGGAAATCTATGCTGAATTATCCAGAAAACTTATAGGTTGTACAGATTTGAAAATCATTCTGGAAGCCAAAAAAAATGCTGCACAGGATACTGAAAGACTCATTACCAAAGACGAGTTGATCCAATCCATTCTGGTTTGTAACCCAAATAATGTTTCTAAAGAAGAATGGTCTATTATCTCGGAAATAGTAAAATCCCATGATGAAAAATTACTTAAAGCTGTTATCTTTATGTCTGCAAAATCATCCTCAAAACTTTGGGTTAAGCATTTGAAAATTATATCAGGAGAACAACACTACAACAAATACCTTGATCTGATACTTTATTCACTTTCCAAAAAAATGTACTGTGAAAACTTGTCAGTTCTGGTACCATTCCTGGAATCTGAAAGAGTCAGATATTATTTTCTTTATTTTTGTAATTATCTTGTCTTGCATGGAGAACATGTTGACATGAAAATTATTCAGGAAACTGAAAAATATGTTACACAAAGTGAATTTCCTCCGATGATCAAAGAAGGTATAAAAGCAATTCTACTCGAAATTAAAAGGAGAAAAGCCAACCTCAGATGAAAGAATTTGACGAACTTATAGCAATTGTAACCAGATTACGGGATAAGGATAATGGATGTCCCTGGGACTTAAAACAGACATCCAAATCTTTAATTCCAAATTTTATTGAAGAATTGTATGAAACAATAGAAGCTATTGAGAAAGATAATGATCATGCTTTAGCTGAAGAATTAGGAGATTTGCTTCTGCATATTGTTCTTCAGGTAAGTATAGCTTCCGAAAAAGATGTTTTCAAAATGCAGGATGTCATTCAAAAAATCAACACTAAACTTATCCGGAGACACCCCCATATTTTTGCGGATTTGGAAGTAAAAGACTCTCAGGAAGTAAAAGTAAACTGGGAAAGAATCAAGCAAATTGAAAAAAAACATGAAAGAGAATCAATTTTGGATGGTGTACCCAGAAATATGCCGGCTTTGATTTTCGCCCAAAGAACCCAGGAAAAAGCAGCATCCGTAGGCTTCGACTGGCCCAATATTATACCTGTTCTTAATAAATTGGATGAAGAAACAAAAGAACTTATTGCTGCTGAAAAATCACAGAACAGAGATGAGATGGAAGAGGAATTAGGAGATTTACTGTTTACTGTTGTCAATCTTTCCCGTAAACTTGAAATTGACGCAGAATCAGCACTCAAAAAAGCCACCGATAAATTCAAATACAGGTTCTTTCAAATAGAAAGACATCATCATGACAATAATGAAAATATCTATGAAAGCAGTCTGGAGAAGTTAGATGAAATATGGGAATCCATTAAAGCAACCCGTACAAAGTCGTAATACATTCATTAAGTTCTATTTTATCATTGGCACAATTATTATTATAGTAGTATTTGTATTATATCTGCATTCTCTTTTTGCTCAGGCAAAAAAAGATGCTCAAATAGTGCCAAATCTCTTTGCCAGATTTGTCAGCTTCTCTACTATGGAAAACTTTGATGCACTTCTTCTCCAATACTTTTTCGATGAAGTAGTCAATAAAATTGACTATCCCATTATTGTCACGGATTCCAAGAAACAACCCCTTTATTGGAAAAACATCGGGGTCGATGAAAATGCCCGTTTTGAAACTCTTTCCCTGAAAGATAAAGTAATCATTACCCAGTTCCTGAATGTTATGATCTATGAGGAGACAGAACTTCCGATTAGGTATGGAGAGAAGAACAGCGTATTATTAGGATATGCCTATTACGGGCAGTCTCCTGCCATCAAAAAACTGAAATATATGCCCTATTTTGAAATTATTCTGTTGATCATGTTTATTTCTTTTGGCATTTACGCTCTTGCTTTTGTGAAAAAAACAGAGAAAAATGTTATTTGGGTAGGCCTGGCCAAAGAAACTGCTCATCAATTCGGAACACCAATATCCTCTCTTCTCGGTTGGCTGGATATGGTTAAATATAAACTTGAGTCCGGGAATGATTCCCAGGAAATAATTCCTATGCTTGATTATATGCGGGGCGATGTTGATCAGTTACAAAAAGTAGCTTTCAGGTTTGGGAAAGTTGGTTCTTCCATCAATTTAAAATCTTCCCGTTTAGATCTGGTAATCAACGAAACCATTGTTTATTTTTCCAAAAGATTACCCCAAATTGGCAATAAAATTGAACTACACTTTATCAACAAAATAGAGAATTTAGAAATGAATATCGATGCTGACTTAATTAAGTGGTCGCTGGAGAATATTATCAAAAATGCTGCAGATGCCATGCAAATGCGTGGTGGAAATATCATTGTAACTGCTTTTAGTAAAGATAGATTAGTAACTATTCTGATCAAAGATGAAGGTAAAGGAATGCCTAAATCCATGTTTAAAAAAATATTTGAACCAGGTGTAACCAGCAAAAATAGAGGATGGGGCTTGGGCTTGAGTTTAACTAAAAGAATTATTGAAGAATTTCACCATGGAAAAGTAAAAGTCATAGAAAGTACTGTTAACGAAGGTACAACCTTTGAGATCTCTCTTCCCTATGTCAGAGGTAAAAATGATCTTAACTAAAGAAGAAGCTGTTCGTTTAGATCAACAAACAATAAAGGAATTTGGTCTTTCCGGGCAAATATTAATGGAAATTGCCGGCAAAACCTGTGCTGAAAAAATTTCAGCATTAATGCCACCCAACTCCGGACAGGTTATCATATTCTGTGGTTCGGGGAATAATGGAGGTGATGGTTTTGTTATTGCCCGCTGGCTTACTCAATTCAAGCATAAAGCTGTAATTGTTTTAACAGATGACCCGGGGAAAATGTCCCAGGAAACCAACTTAAACTACATCCTGTGCCAAAAAATGTCAATTCAAATCCTGAAGCTATCTGAGTTAACTGGGAAAAATCTCTCCATGTTGTTAGCTCATTCAGTTTATATTGTTGATGCTATTCTGGGAATTGGGTTCAAAGGAACAGTTTCCCAATTCCTGCAAGAACTTTTTAACGCTCTAAACTATAGTTCAGTGCCAAAGATCGCCATTGATATTCCCAGCGGAATAAATGCTGATACAGGCAGAGGAATCCATTATATTCAAGCTGAACGTACCTACACTATGATATTCCCCAAACAAGGGCTTTACCTGAATGAAGGTAAATCAGCTTCAGGAGCAATTGAGGTCATCGATATTGGAGTACCCGTTAATATCATTCATAATAATCCTCCCACAGCTTGTCTGATTGAACAAAACAACGTAAAATTTCCACTTAGAAGCAATGCTTTTCATAAAGGTAATTATGGTAAAATTGGCATAGTGGCAGGATCATCCGGATTCAGCGGTGCGGCAATAATGGCTTCCCGTGCCTGTTTAAGAGCAGGTGCAGGATTGATCACCCTCTTTCATCCGATGCAAATGGAGCAGATCTTTTCAGGGAAAACTCCCGAAATCATGACCTTTCCTCTGGTAGAAAACCCGGACGGCTCTTGGAATTGCAGTGAAATAATGTTAAAACTTTCTACCCTGGATGTTGCTCTGGTCGGCCCGGGAATTGGAACCGAAACTAAAGTCAGGCAGTTTCTGAGATATTTTCTCAAGAATTGGGACAAGCCGGCTGTTCTGGATGCGGACGCTTTAAATATTATATCCCAGGAACCTGATCTTCTGTCTCTTCTGGCTGATAAACCCTTTGTCTTGACTCCACATTACGGAGAATTCTGCCGTTTAGCTAAGCTCACAATGGATGATTTTAGAGAAGATCCGATAAAGTTCCTGAAGGATTTTAGCTCTAAATATAAAATCAATGTTTCATTAAAAAGTTCTACTACCGTTTATTGCGGGAAAAATGGAAATAGCTTATCTTTTATAGCAAAGGGTAATGACGGTTTAGCGACCGGGGGCAGTGGAGATGTGCTTGCCGGTGTAATATCTTCTTTTCTTGGGCAAGGTCTTTCACTCCAAGATGCAGCATGTTCAGCATCTTACCTTGTCGGGAAAACAGCTGAATATCTTTCTCTAAAAAGAAGCACAGCTTCTATCATCCCCAGTGATATTATTGAAAATTTATTTATTAAGGAGAGTTTATGAAATACGATGTGGCAATAATTGGAGCCGGGCCGGCCGGATTAAGTGCCGGTATATATGCAGCGAGAGGCGGATTAAAGACAGTTATTTTTGAAAAAGCTCTTGTCGGTGGACAAATAAATCTTACAAATGAAGTAGAAAACTACCCGGGATTTGAAGATGTGATCTCAGGTATCGAACTAACAGAAAAAATGAGACTGCAAGCTCTCAAATTTGGTGTCGAATTCAGAGAAGAAGAAATTACAGCCATCGGATTGGAAGGCATTTGCAAGATTCTGGAAACAACTCAGGGAAAATACAGAGCCAAATCTGTTATTTATTGTGCAGGTGCTCATCCCAGAAAACTGAATATACCGGGTGAAGAAAGACTGACAGGACGCGGTGTATCCTACTGTGCAACCTGTGACGGGGCACTCTACCGGAATAAAATTGTTGCTGTTGCCGGTGGTGGTGATTCAGCTCTGGAAGAAGGTATGTTCTTGACCAGATTTGCCCAGAAAGTTATTCTAATTCATCGCCGTGATAAATTCAGAGCAGTTCAATCCATTCAGGACAGAGCCTTTAAAAACCCGAAAATGGAGTTTCTCTTTGATACTGTCGTTCAGGAAATTCAAGGTCAGGAAAGAATTGAAGGTCTGGAAATCTTTAATAAAAAAACAAATGTAACTTCAGTTATACCCGTAAACGGGATCTTTATCTATGTAGGAATTCTGCCTAATAATTCTCTGATCGAATCAAGAATAGCCTTGGACAGTCAGGGTTTTATCATCACAGATGCCGAAATGCATACCAATATCCCCGGAATTTTTGCTGCAGGTGATATCATTCAAAAAGTACTCAGACAGGTTGTCACTGCTGTTAATGACGGAGCTGTTGCAGCCTTTTCTGCCGAGAAATGGATAGAGGCAAATATAGATAATTTCGGTCCGGAATTTTAACAGGATTTATCTTAATTGTCTGATTTGTTCTTTGAACAAAGAATCAATCTTGACAAAAATACCAACCTATTTATTGATTCATAAAATAGAATCAGAAAATTCTGATTTTGCTTTAACCAAACCCTTACAGGTAGGTAATAATGAGAGTGTTCTTTCTTTTTTTCCTGAGTTTTGCGCTCCTGTTTGTTTCAGGATGTAGCACAGGACCTTTGGGTTCAAAAAAGAATCCTATAAAAATGTATTTTGTTCCCTCGATGGAAGCAAGCCGTGTGATCATGGGTGCCGAAGGTATTGCCAAATATCTGGAAGATAAAACCGGATACCATTATAAAGTAGCAGTTCCCACAAGCTATGCAGCTGTGATCGAAGCTATTGGTACGGATGAGTGCGATGCTGCTTTTTTGGCAACTTTTGCCTATGTTCTTGCTCATCAAAAATATGATGCACAAGTAGCTTTAACCACTATACGTAATGGTTTGAAAGAGTACCGTGGTCAGTTTGTCACTCGAACAGATACCGGCATAGACAGCCTTCCTCAGATCCAGGGCAGATCTATCGCCTATACTGATGCTTCTTCAACAGCCGGATATGTTTTCCCTTATGCTATGCTGAAGCAAAAAGGTATTGAACCCAAACGCATTATCATGGCCGGTGGTCATCCTCAGGCTATCATGGCTATGTACCAGGGAACTGCCGATGTGGCTTGTACTTTCTGGTCACCGCCCGACTCTTCCGGTATGATTCAGGATGCACGTAAAAACCTGCTCGCTACTTATCCAGATATGCTGCAAAAAACCAAGATCATTGGATTCACAGACTGGATTCCTAATGATACCGTTACTTTCCGTAAAGGAATGCCCAAGAAAATGCAGGAAAAGATCGTTAACGCTTTGCTTGATTTCGTAAAAACACCTGAAGGTCAAAAAACTATGAAAGAACTGTATCAGGTAACAGGTTTTTACAAATCCGACGATCATGTATATGACAAAGTCAGAGAAACTTTAAAAATAATGGGAGTCGATCCGGAAAAATTAGTTAAATGAATAAAATCCTACAAATAGAAAACCTCTCCAAAACATATCCTGGAGGAATTCAGGCCCTGAAAAATGTCAGCTTTGAGGTTGCCACAGGTGAGTTTATTATTCTTCTGGGGCTCTCGGGCTCTGGAAAATCTACTTTACTGCGTTGTATTAACAGATTAATCGAGCCTACTGCCGGTAATGTTGTATTCGAAAAACAGAATATTACTAATTGTACCCCGCACGAAATGAGAAAATACCGTGTTAAAATTGGTATGATCTTTCAACAATTCAATCTGGTGAGAAATCTCTCCGCCGAAACTAATGTCCTTACAGGAAAACTTGGCTATATGCCATTTTTGCCATCCATTTTTTTATCTTCCAATAAACCATATATTAAAGAAGCTAATCATGCCCTGCAAAGAGTAGGCTTGATGGAATTCAAAAAACATAAGGTCAAGTTTCTCAGCGGTGGACAACAACAAAGAGTCGCAATTGCCCGTGCTCTCATGCAGCAACCCTCTCTTATTCTGGCCGATGAACCTGTTGCCAGTCTCGATCCTGCCACTGCTGATACTGTCATGCGTTACCTCGGAGAGCTTAACCGTAACGATAAGATAACCGTCATCTGCTCCCTGCATTTTCTCAGTCTCGCCCGGAAATACGGTTCACGGGTTCTGGCTCTGAAGGATGGTCAGATTGTGTTTGATGGCAAACCGGATGAGATTACGAACGAACGTTTTAAACAAATCTATGGCCAGGATGCTGAGGAAGTTGAAATAAGATGAGACGAAATTTTAATTATATCAAAGCCTTTTTGACAGACTACCTTTTTTGGCTCTATCTGTCTGCCTCAACAGCCTATCTGTTCTTCAAATTAGGTGAAATTAACCTTCCCCTCACGGAAGTATTCTTAGTTCCTATAGCTCTTACAGGACTCTTCATCCTCCTGAAAGACTCTCTTGGTGTGAAAGCTTTTCTCCCCCATCTGCTCCCTGATAAACCTTGGTTTAAACAATTCTGGGGTCTGTTTGTTGTTATCGGTTTAATCATTACTTTCACCATCGGCTCTCTCATCGTAGAGATCAATCCGGTCAAATTCTTCAGCAAATTCCATAATGCTTCCAACATTGTCAGCGGTTTGCTCAATCCTGATTTCACCATCCTGATCCCCATGTTGAAAGCTCTCGTAGAAACTATCTTTCTGGCTCTCATGGCAACCATCATCGCTATTCCTTTCGCTTTTGTCCTCAGTTTCTTTGCTGCCAGAAATCTCATGCCTCATACCTTTATAGGCAATTCCGTCTATTATCTGATCCGAACTATTGCAACTATTTTCAGATCAATCGAAGCTATCGTCTGGGCTATTATTTTCTGCGTCTGGGTTGGTATCGGACCCTTCGCAGGTACTCTGGCTCTGATGATCCACTCAATTGCTGCTTTGATCAAACTATACTCTGAACAAATTGAAAACATAGATAAAGGCCCGATCGAAGCTATTAAATCCACCGGTGCTTCACAGCTCCAGATCTGGGTGTATGCGGTGATACCCCAAATCATGTCACCCTTCCTGGCTTTCACCATCTACAGATGGGATATCAATGTCAGAATGGCGACTATCGTCGGCTTCGTCGGCGGTGGCGGTATCGGTCTGGCTCTTCAACAACAACAGCAACTGCTCCAATGGCGTAGTGTCGGACTCATTATGTGGCTCATTGCCCTGACTGTCTGGATCATGGATATCGTGAGCGGTAAAGTCCGCCAAAATATGATGGATGTGTAAATGAGTTTAAAAGCAGTAATCTTTGATCTCGACGGCACTCTGATCGATTCCATGGACGTCTGGTTACAGGTTGATATGGAATTTCTCAAGAAAAGAAATATCCCTGTCCCCGAAGACCTTTTCTCTGATCTGGAAGAAGGGAACAGTCTTCTCGAACTTGCTAAGTATTTTAAAACAAAATTCTCACTGACAGAATCTTTAGAAGAAATCACCACGGAATGGACAGAGATGGTCAAAGTGCATTACGAAGAATTGATTCCCCTAAAACCGGGAGTCAAAGAACTGCTCGATTATCTGAAAGCTAATAACCTGAAGATCGGCGTAGGCACCAGTAATTCCAAACATCTTACAGAAATTGTCCTCAAAGCAAATTCGGTTTATGACTATTTTTCCACCATTGTTGCAGGCTGTACCGAAATCAAAGGCAAACCGTTCCCGGACATCTTCCTGGAAGTAGCCAACAATCTGCAAATTCCGCCGGAAAACTGTCTGGTTATCGAAGATACCCTCGTAGGAATCAAAGCAGCGGTTAACGCAGGCATGACAGCTTACGCAGTTTATGATTCACATTCGATAAATGATTTACCTTTGATAATTGAAGAAGCTGATTATTACACTGAGAGTTACGAAAGAATCGCTCAGAAAATAAGCAGATTACTGTAAAAAAGTATTGACAAAAAATCTGCCAATTCCTAAATGGATTTAATAAGTGAATAGATGAACGCGGGGGAGTAGTTCAGTTGGTCAGAACGTCTGCCTGTCACGCAGAAGGCCGCGAGTTCGAGCCTCGTCTCTCCCGCCATTATATATAAAAGCCGGTTTTTTTTAACCGGCTTTTTTTGTATGCAGAAGTAGATTCTATTTCTCTGCCTATTCTCTCCACTGCCGACTGCACCCTGCCAACTATATCCCTAATACTTGTCCTTCTCCATCCTTGGTGTTCATTTTCTCTACTGACACCTGACACCTGACTACTGGCACCTAAGTATTTGCCTGCGGGTTTTTCCTTTTTCCTCTGACGCCTGACCACTGAAGCCTGATATCTATTCAACGTCT
>CAYQPF010000032.1:0-37302 GCA_964419225.1 uncultured Candidatus Cloacimonadota bacterium
CACCAATAACAACAGTATCAAGCAGTTCTTCCCTATCGACACCCATTACATCCATAGACATCTGACAGGCAATCATCTGAACACCATTACTGATTGCAGACTGTAGCATTTGCTGGATGGAATCCACTTTTTTGGCAGTCATTCTCTTTTTCATCATCCAGGAACCCATACCGCCCATATTCATTTTTGAAAGGTTGAGTTTTTCACAATCAGCCGGCATCATTTTCGAGAACATAAAGCCCATAAAGTCTTTTTTCACCTTAGGTTTATGAACCTTTTTTATCACATTCAAACCCCAAAAAGTGAAGAACATGGTCACTTTTTTTCCGGTAGAAGCAGCACCATTGGCTATTACCAATGAGGCGAGTGCTTTATCCATATCATCACTGAAAACGATGATGGTTTTATTATCGGCTTGAGATACAGAGAGGTTTTTGATTGGTTCACCTTTTTGGATAAGAGCTGTCATTTTTCCAGGACTGTCACTCATTTCTTCCAGTTTATTTCCGGTCATATTACACCAGGCTGGAACATCTTTACGAAATCCGGGATCACTTGCAGTAATTCTGATCTTATCACCCAACTCCAATTTTTCCATTTCCTTCTTCAGTCTCATGATCGGACCGGGGCATTGTAATCCGCAGGCATCAATTTCCAGAATTTTGCCTGAAGATGATATTTTTTTATCCTGGGTTCCCTGATAAATATTGCTGTCTTTACCGATGAAGTCATTGGCAAAAATGTCTTCATTACTTTGTTTTTGCGTAGTATGTTCGAAGGTTTTGTACCCACCTGACAGATTATACACTTCTGTGAATCCTTTCTGCAGTAGAATTCGTGAAGCCAGATAACCCCTCAAGCCCACACCGCAGAATACATATATTTTCTTTTCTTTGGGGAGATCATATATTCTCTTCCTTAGTGTATCCAGTTCAATATTAGTTGCACCTTCAATGGTACCCATAGAAAATTCTTCAAGTGTTCTGACATCGAGGAGAAAAACATCGGTACCGGCGTGGAGAATATCCTGCCAGGTAATAGTTTTAACGAGTCCCTTGATAATATTTTCAGCTACAAAGCCGGCAATGTTGACAGGATCCTTTGCGGAGGAATAAGGCGGAGCATAAGCATGTTCAATTTCCTGCAGATCATAGATCGTTCCATCTTTTTTAATGACTGTGGCAATGATATCGAGGCGTTTATCAATTCCTTCATAACCGATGATCTGAGCTCCGTACAATTTACCATCAGACGGAGAAAAGAGGATTTTGATCGTCAGAGGAAGTGCATCCGGATAATATCCGGCATGAGAGGAACCATGGGTAATAGAAGCTAAATAAGGTATATTTTCCTGCTTGAGGTGCTTTTCGGCAAGACCTGTTGAAGCTACAGTAATATCAAAAACTTTTGCAATCGCACTGCTGATGGATCCTGAGTACTTTCTAATATTATTATGCACTATATTATCAGCGACGATGCGTCCTTGTTTGTTAGCAGGTCCGGCAAGATAAGTCGGAATAGCTTTTTTGGTAACAGGATGCGGAAATAAAATAGCATCACCAAGAGCATAAATATCCGGATCAGAGGTTTGCATATAATCATCGACAACGATTCCGCCTCTTTCACCGACGGCAAGACCGGCCTCTTTGGCTAATTTACTGTCGGGTGTCACACCGATAGAAAGAATAACCATATCTGTGCTTAATTGTTTTCCACTTTTAAGATTGATCAGCAATTGATCTTTATCCATATTAAAGGAAGCTACAGCATCTTTCAGATAGAATTCCACATTTTTAGTTTTTAGATGCTGATGCACCTCAGCAGCCATTTCATA
The DNA here is from genome assembly GCA_964419225.1 of uncultured Candidatus Cloacimonadota bacterium. Taxonomy (GTDB): domain Bacteria; phylum Cloacimonadota; class Cloacimonadia; order Cloacimonadales; family CAYQPF01; genus CAYQPF01. The sequence goes on from CAYQPF010000032.1 coordinate 1,835, forward strand.
ATCCAGAAAAGCCATGACCTGATCTGCCATTTCTACAATCGTGACCAGCATTCCGAGATGCCTCAGATTTTCGGCCATTTCCAGACCAATAAAACCTGCACCCACAATAACTGCTTTTTTGGGTTGTTTGGTTTCAATATACTTCATAATATTATCAGTATCAGGAACATTTCTTAAAGTAAAGATACCAGGACTGTTAATCCCGGGAATTGGCGGTCTGAGAGGTTCAGCACCGGGAGATAAAACTAATTTATCATAAGCTTCGGAATAGATCTCACCTGTTTTTAAGTTCTTTATCTGAATTTTCTTTTCATTTTTTTCAATTTTTATAACTTCTGAGTGAATCCTCACTGTAATATTCAGTCTGCTTTGAAAGCTTTCAGGAGTTTGGACGAATAATCTGTCTCGCTCCTTGATCACATTGCCAATATAATAAGGCAAACCACAGTTGGCATAAGAAATGTATTCTCCTTTTTCAAATATAATGATCTCCGCCTGCTCATCCAGACGTCTAAGCCGGGCTGCTGTTGTAGCACCACCTGCCACACCCCCGACTATAAGATACTTTGCCATATAACCTCCGAAAGAAATTAAATAATATATAACCAATATAATTCAGGAAATAAAAATAGCAAATTATTTGTGGGTTAATGGTCAATGGTGAGTGAATGAAAGGATGAACACCAAGGATGAAGAGGGCAATCAGTGTGCAATGTATTGTGTGCAGCAGGAAAGGAAAAGAATCGGTTTGCAGATAATATGTAGTCAGTTAATGAGATCTGATGAAGATGGATTATTTACAGATGACAGGTTTAAGTCAATAACACCAACTGCCCACTGACAGGATCTTTCCCGAAAGCACTTGGATTCAGTGCCTCCTTCCCTTTGCAAGGGATGGATCAGAGGATGAGTTGTTTTCCTACTGCCCTCTTCCGACTGCACCCTGCCCACTCTCTCCTTAGTACTTGCCTGCGGGTTTACAATTGAAAACAGATAATATGAAGATCAGGAAATCATGAGTCCTTAGTCCGGAGTTCTGAGCTATTTGGTTAAATCAAATACCAGGCCAGGATTTTCCATTGGAAAGTCGATTTCGAGGAAATGTTGAATTCAAGCAAAGCATATCCGGCATTATGGCCATCTTCAAAATAAGCATACACCCATTTTTGATTAACAATGTAAATCTGAGTTTTGTCATAAAAACTGAAGTTGCCACCCAGAGCAGCTTTTTCTGGAACAAGACCTTTCTGGTTTTGTAAACTTGCCACAATTTCATTCTCCGGATCTTTTAATCCCTGTCTTTTAAGCAAGATTAGATCTTCCTGGGTTAAACCAGTTTGGAGTTGATAATTGGCTTTGGTCATGTTCTTTTTTAGTCTGTTCAGTTCTTCCTGATAAGTTTTCTGCTGAGTATTCCTTTTATTAGTATTGCTGATACTGCTGTAATAGAAAAGGAAAAGAAAAGTGATGTTCAAAAGCAGACTGAATATCGCTGTTCTTTTCCAGTAATAACTACTCATACAGTTTCCCGATTTGCTGACAGATTGCTTCCAACAGTTGTTGATCTTCTGCTGTAAAAGGATTCAGATCATGAGAATCGATGTCCAGTTCGCCGACAACTTTACCATGAGCAAAGATAGGAATGACAATTTCTGATTTAACTTTCAAACTGCAGGACAGATAATTACTTTCTTTGGTTACATCCTGAATAATAAAAGTTTCTTCTTTTTCGGCAGCCTGTCCGCAAATACCTTCTCCGAACTTGATGCGGGTATGCTCAGTAGGTTCACCGACAAATGGTCCGAGTACCAGTTCTCTTGTATCTCCATCAGTCAAATAAAAGCCAACCCAGGTATAGTAAGGGATCTCTTTTTCCAGAAGAATACAGAGGTCTTTCAAGACTTTTGCTTTAGTTTGTTCTTTACTAAGAAGTCTTTCCAATTTGATTTGCAATCTATCGAAGTATTGCTTTTTGTTTGTTTTAAGATAATTGATTTTTAGCTCTTTCCAGAAATCGACAGCTCTACGGAGGTGAGGAATCGTGATGGATCCGCCTACGATCAAAGCGATGGAAAATACTTCTTCCAGTTCTTCATCAGCCAGGTCGGTATCGAAACATTCTTTCAGATGATAGTTGATACAATCGTCACAACGCAGAACGATGGACGAAACAAGGCCCAGCATTTCTTTGGTTTTCTTGGAAAGAACATCTTCACGATAAACTTGGGCATCAAGGCTGATGAAACGCTTAATTTCCTGATCACTGAATTCCAGGAGTTGATCCATAAGTCTTTTTCTTTCCTGGGCAAATAATTCCACCTTACTCATATTGTCTCCTAAATCATCATTAATTGGTTGATCTCATGCTCTTGCGGGGTTAAACAAATGTGCCGGATTTCCAGAGCTGTTAAGAATTCAGCTAAAGACTCTAAAACGGGGTTTTCGGTGTAGAAATGTCCAGCTTCGATCACAGGGATTCTACTGTCCAGGGTGCTATGATAGTTCATTTCTCCAGTGACAAAGACATCAACTTTTCCGTAACAGCTGTTAAGCACTGAGCCGCCAGAACCACCACAGACCGCTACTTTACGGATGAGTTTATCCTGTGATTCTCCTGCCAGCCAGAGTTGAAGATACTTGGACTGAAGTTTCGATTTTACACTTGCTGCAAAATCTCTTAAAGAAATGTCCTGAGATAAATCTCCATAAAGCCCCAGACCGTAATTGATACTCTTGTTTTTTTGCTGTGTTACTGTATAAACCGGGGTTTCATAAGGATGGTTTTTTTTGATTTCTGCGATAACTTTATCAAGGATGAAGGAGTCTGCTGAAAACTCGAGTTTAGTTTCTGCAACCTGTTCTACAATGTCTTTCTCTCCCAGGAGGGGATTGCTACCGGCTAAAGGTTTGAATTGCCCCTGAACAGGATATGAGTTGAGGCAGTTTTCATAATTACCAATGATACCTGCTCCGCATTTAAAGACAGCATTAGCAATTTTCTGAATAGCTTCTGAAGGAGTATAGACAGTAATCTGGTATAGTTCTGCCCCACTTTCCTGACTCAGGAACTTCACATTCTGTAATTCCAGCTTATCTGCCAGAGCTTTATTAACTCCGTCTTTCACGACATCGAGATTGGTATGGGCACAATAAACTCCGATATCATGAGAGATCAAATCAAGAAGCAAAGGATTAGTGATCTTTTTCAGAGGTTGAAAAATTAGAGGATGATGCGAGATGATCAGATCAACTTCTTCAGAAATAGCTTTTACCACAGCGTTGGGTGTTACATCAAGAGTAAGAAGAACTTTATTAACTTCTTTGCGGCGGGTACCAATTTGCAGACCCACATTTTCCCACGAGTATGCCAGTTACGGGTTGGCGAGAGAATAGAGATTATTCAGTAAATCATTCAAAAACATATATTTGTCCTGTAAAATGGTAGGGGCAAATAATCATTTGCCCCTACAAATAGTAATTATCTTTAGATTCCCAGGATTTCCCGGGCTTGTTCGGTTGTGGCAATCGGTCTGCCGATTTCAGTAGCTATCCGGGCAATTCTGGCTACAATCTGAGCATTTGATTCAGCGAGGACATTTTTGTGGTAGTAAACATTATCTTCAAAACCGACTCTGATATGTCCGCCTAAGGTCATTGCCATCATGGAGCAGGGAATCTGCCATCTGCCGATACCGGCAACACCCCAGGTAGCATCGGGCATTTCTTCTTTCAAATGTTCTGCCATATAGAGAACATTTTTGGGTTTACCACTCATACCCCCGGGTACTCCAAGGACAAACTGGATATGAAGAGGTTTGTGAGTAATAAAACCTTGCTTAACAAGCTTGGCAACATAATCGATCATGCCGGATTCATAAACTTCGATCTCGGGAGCGACCTGACATTCCTGAAAATACTGTGCCAGACGGATAATATCCTTGGGGGAGTTGATGAAAACTTCTTCTCCGAAATTCAATGTACCGGCATTTAAGGTTGCCATATCCGGCTTTAATTTCAAGGGTGCCATTCTTTTTTCGAAAGCTTCTCCTACTGCTCCACCAGTACTCATTTGAATGATCATTCCGGGAACTTCTTTTCTGACTCTGGTGATAACTTCTTCAAATCTTTCCAGACTCTGGGTTGGCTTTTCATCATCATCTCTCACATGCAGATGCAGAACAGTTGAGCCTGCTGCATAACATTCTTTGGCGGTTTGAACCTGTTCATCGGGTGTGGTTGGCAAATTGGGCTGAACCTTTTTACTGGTCTCTGCTCCTGTTAAAGCGGTTGTAATAATTAAGGGCTGCATATTAATCTCCTTTAAAATTCTTTCATTTTGCGTTCCATATCACGTTTTTGATCCTTTTCCTGCAAGGATTCTCTTTTGTCGTATGTATGTTTACCTTTGGCAAGAGCAATAATGATCTTGGCCAGGCCTTTTTCATTGATATAGATCTCTTTGGGAACAAGGGTTAGACCTTGCTCATCTATTTTCCGGTTCAGTTTCTTGATCTCAATTTTATTGAGCAGCAGTTTCCTCTTTCTTTCAGCTTCATGATTAAAAAAATTACCCTTATCATAAGGACTGATATGCAGATTGTAGAGCCAAACTTCGTTATCGGTAATACGGGCGTAACTATCCTTAAAGTTAACTTTTCCCTGTCTGATCGATTTGATTTCGGTGCCTTTTAAAAGCATACCTGCTTCTAATTCCATGATAAAGAAATAATCATGAGATGCTTTACGGTTCTTTATTGATAACATTTTTTCCTCACTACACAGGTGTGATAGGTTGTCTGATAATTGTTTTTAAGGTTTCCGGTTTTGCCTTTCTTGGATCACCTAAATAGATTTCATGATGTTTTCCGTTGAAAGTATAACCGTTTTGAGTAATAAAATCATGGAGTTTTTGCACAGTAGGTGCTTCTTCTGAGTATGGGCCCATGTGAAGAATTTGAGCAACCAGACCCTCAGCATACTCAGATAAAATCAGGTCACAAAATAAATGATTTGCCTTCACTTTGTTAATTTCGTTTACAGTAAATTGTAACAACTCTTCAGTTACATAGTGAGGTTGGAGGATCATTAACTCCCATTTCCAGTTTTCTTTGTGTTCAAGGGAGAAATCTTCCATTTTATCAGTCCACCAGAGACCTTGCAACGGCATAACAGAATAGTCGATTTGAAGGTCTTTTTTTATTTTGAATTTCATTTTATAAGAGATACTGAAGAGAGCTTCAGTAGCCAGACCAAACAAGGGAGTTGTGTTAGGATTGCCTTCACCACTTATTCTCAGGTAGTTGAATGTTGGGACATGGACAACTTGAATCAAGTTTTTTTTGATTTCATAGTATTCTTTTAACTCTTTCTTTAATTCAATTTTACTCATATTTACTTTCCTTTTTTTCTGGAACAGAGTTGAAAATAATTTAACTTCAAATTTATGCAAATAGTATTTTAATAATTTGAAAAAAAAGCTTGCCAAGTGGAATGGGATGTGCATAATTAGTTACAAATTCTCTAAACAGGAGGTTGCTATGAAGCAAAAGAGTGTTCTGCTTCTGGTCATCTTGCTCTTTTTATGGGCAATGTTACCAGCGACGCAGATGAAAGTACTCGTCGAACTGTTTAAATGGACGACGGGTTGCCCCTATTGTCCGTCAGCTCAGTTAGGGCTGCAGCAGTTATACGATGATCCCAATTTCCACGACACGGTAGTACCGGCAGTTTGGTACACATCGGGATCATTATCAGTCCCCGAAGCACAAGCCAGACTTACTTGGTATGGTGGCGGTGGTGTTCCTCATGCTCAATTTGGAGGTTATGTGACCTCCGTAGGCGGTGGTGGTACAAGTACCTATACTACTTATGTGCAAAAATACAATCAGGTAGTTGATGATGTGAGTCCTTTAACTATCGGAGTCGATATGGGATTGGCAGGTTCAGCTCCTGATACCGATTCTTTAGTTGTTATTGCACAGATTGATGTTACAGAAGCAATTACTACAACTCAGAATAAAGTTGTAATAGTTATGACAAGACACGAACCTGGTGAACATAATTTTGCAATTTTAAAAAAATGTGCAGATATTCCTTTTACATTGACTCAGGTTGGGGAATCAGTGACTATCAGACAGGCAATTGCTATCCCTTCAACATGGGATGCTATTCCTCTTGATCAATTTCAAGCTGTAGTTGCTGTTCAATCCTGGCAAAATAAACATGTATTACAAGCCGGGATGAACGGATTTTCTCAAATGACAGCAGCAATTGCAGCCAATGTGACATCCGGTCCAGCCAGTCTTGCTGTTCAGTTCAACAGTAATTCACTCCCCCAAACAGGTTTAACTTCCTGGCAATGGGATTTGAATGGTGATGATGTTATTGATAGTGAAGACGAAAATCCCTATTTTGTTTACGAGCAACCAGGCACTTATACAGTAAGTTTAACAGTATCCGATGGCGTAGAAGAAGCTTCTGTTACAATGCCTAATTTCATTACAGTAACACCAAGTAACAATATTACCGGCAATTTAAGCGGTATCTGGAGCCCTCAATTTGCTCCATATATTATTACCGGAGATGTTACGATATCTGGTACCAGCAGTTTGACTATTCAACCTGGCACAGAAATTCGCATCAATAATAATGCTAAAATCAATGTTGTTGGCGGTTTTATTGCAGATGCAACAGACAGTAATCCGATTATCTTTACATCCGATAACACTTGGAAAGGATTCAATTTCAGTTTGTCCAATGCAACAGATAACAGATTAGTCAATTGTCAAATTTCCAAATCTATCGCTGGAGCGATTTATGTAAATCAGGCTTCCCTTCGGGTTGTTGGAAATAAGATATTTGAAAACACTTCCTCAGCTACATCAGCAGCTATAGAAGCAGTTTCAGCCACTAATTTGGAGATCAAAAACAATTTGATCGCCAAGAACTACACCACATCAGGTGCTGGTGGTATTGGAATTACAAATTGTTCAGACAATATTATTATTAGCAACAATGTTATTGCTAATAATACCGGTTCATATGCTGGTGCTTTAAGTATTAAGCAAAACTCATTAGCTAGTTTTTCAAATAATACTGTTGCAAACAATACATTTGAATCACCCAGTGGTGGTGGACACTTGTTTGGTCAGGCATCAATCCTGAACGTTGAAAACAGTATTCTTACCGGCGAAGGAGACATGTTCTGCAGTGTTAACAATTCAACATTTAACGTTAGCTATTCCTGTCTGAATATAGCTTATACCGGAACAGGTAATATTAATGCAGATCCGTTGTTTGTTGCACCAACAATAGCAAGCGGTAGTTATTTTGATGGAGTTGGAGCTAATTGGAGTTTACAGGCAACTTCACCTTGTGTTGATGCCGGTAATCCTTCCACTAATTACAATGATTCACCTGATCCCGTAAATCCAAGTTTAGCTTTATGGCCCTCAATGGGTACATTGAGAAATGACATGGGTGCTTATGGTGGGCCAGATGGAGCTAGTACAGTTGAAACTCAAGATCCAAGTATTACAACTCCTGCCATGAAATCAATGTTATCAGTTTATCCTAATCCCTTCAATCCTACTACTACTATTTCTTTAAGTATTCCTAAAGAAATGGCTGGAAATCCTGTGACCCTGAGTATTTATAATCTCAAGGGACAATTGGTTAAAACTTTGATTAATAATCAGGTTGTCAAAACCAGCAGTTTTACATGGAAAGGAATGGATAACAATAATAAGAGTGCAGCTTCTGGTATTTATTTTGTGAAATTAGTTTCAGGAAATAATGTATCAACCAAGAAAATTGCTCTTTTGAAGTAGGACTAGCGTCCAGCATATGGTTCAGATATCATATTCTAGGTTCTGATACTCTCAGTACTGTAATTATATGATACAGACTATAAATAATAATTAATTTTTAATTATTTGTGGGGTGTAAGAAATTACACCCCATTTTTTATTCTATAACTTATTTAGTATTTGAGTTCCAAACCTGTAAAGATGTAGTTCTTAGTATAATCGCCATCGACTTTATGTTGGTATTTTAAATTGAGTTGAATTTCCGGAACAGGATAGAAACAAAGCATAATCTTCAGGTTTTGTAATCTTCTTAAATCGCCTTCCAAGAAGTGAATTTTACTACTTTCCATATGATTATTAAGAATGAACGGGTTGCTGCCAAAGGACCCCTGCTGCATGTTTTCATAATAAGCAGTTAGATCGTAGGTAGTGGCTAAATACTTAATTCTGCAAGCATAATTGAGTAGATTAGCTCCATATTTATAGCCCAATATTTTATTGTCATGTGTATATTTTTTCCCCTCCTGATTGTGAGAATAAGTCCAGGGTCTGATGGCAGTTACTTCACCGGAGAATTCCAGGGGGATCTTTGTTAACGAAGTTTGGTAACCCATTTGACCGGCGAATCTATTACCTGACATGCTGGTGAAGATTTGTCTTTTGCTGAAATCATCCAGGAAGAAGTTCGTGTATATTTGAGAATTTTTGCCGATATTGAGGGTTGAAAACCCAAAGAATCCAACATTGTCCTTGTGATATTGTTTTTGATCGATCCATTTATTGGAAAAAAAGACAAATGGAGTAGAATAGGCCAGATCAAAGCTTCTTTCTCCATAAATTACAACACTTCCTAAACCAACCAGAAGGTTTTCCCCTTTGAAGGATAAGGAGTTTAAAGCAAAAGATTTCATTTGATCATATTGTAGTTCAGGATACAAATGTGAGTTTAGAGAATCGGCAGTTAGCTGACCAAGAATGGAGGTATAGTTCAAATTCCACCAGGATTTGTAAAGTTTGAGATATCCATAAGGGGTGATATCTGAAGAAAGAATCAAGGATGAAGATATAGTTTTCCCTATCTGGTAAGTTCCATATCCACTGGAAAAATTCAGATATTTGTTTTTGAAATCAACTTCACTTTGAATTCCGTAGGCATCATACTTTAGTGTGCCATAATCGGTAGGCTTAAGAAAGTTTTCTAAGTAGCTTTCATCAAGAAGAAAATCTTTATCACCTTTATAATTGCCCAGCCAGAAGGATGTGAAGAAGCCAAAATTCTTTGTAAAATTACCAGCCCATTCCATACTGCCGTAATCAAAACGTCTGGACAGCCTTTCCCCGGCAGACTTTCTGGAATCATACATAGAGCCCAGTTTCCCGCTAAAATAAATATATGCTTCGTCTTTATGGAGTGTGATCAGTCTTTTGCGTGGATGGTTTCTGGAATTAAAACAATCAAGAGATTTAACTATGTTACCTAACGGTAAAAAGGCATATGAGTACCCCTCGGGATAATTCATGCCGAGTCTGGTCATATGATGTTTTAATAAATCAATATAGAGTGGTGGAAGTTCTGACTTTGATAATGCATCCAAATCCGTAATGATCGTATTATAGTAAATTGGATAAATATAATCAATGTCGGGCAAGTATCCATTTCTGTACATCATTTCCAAAAAGGGATAAACAGGATCATCAGTTGGTACAATAAAGTCAGCATATAGGCCTATCGAAAACAGGCATAGTATTATTAAAAACAGGTGTTTCATAATTCTCCTCTTTTTTAATCCAAATAACAGTTAAAACTTTTGCATGTCAATAGAAAAAGTCCTGAATAAACTTTGATTCCTCTTTTTAGAGTATTTGGGCCTGTTTTTAGTTACAATTGATTAAAACTATTGACACATTTTAATAAATAGTTCACAATATAACCGGAGGGAGTATGAAATATTCATTTATAGTTTTGAGTTTTATATTATTCTTGTTTTCAGGGTTAAATTGCAATAATTTTCCGGAAAGTGGACAGATAAGTAAAATAGTGATTGTTTCTGATGATAATTACCCCCCCTACATTTTCAGGGATAGTGAAGGCAAATTGCAGGGAGTTATTGTCGAACAGTGGCAACTATGGGAAAGTATAACAGGTGTCGAAGTTGATTTACAGGCAATGGACTGGGATAAAGCAAAACAAAAGATGGCAGCAAAAGAATCTGACGTAATAGAAACAATTTTTTACACGCCTGAGCGAGCTAAAATCTATGATTTTACTAAGCCGTATGCAGAACTACCAGTGCCTGTATTCTATAACAAAAAGCTATCAGGTATTACAAAATTATCAGATTTGAAGGGATTCACGGTGGGAGTTAAATCTGGTGATGCCTGCATTGATGAGTTAAAGGAAGCCGGAGTTTATTCACTTCAGGAATACCCCTCCTATGAAGAGATAATTAAAGCAGCTTCTAATAAAACTTTACATGTTTTTTGTATTGATGAACCTCCTGCTATGTATTTTCTCTTTAAATATGGTTTAGAAGATGATTTCAATTATGCTTTCAATGTCTATACCGGCCAATTTCACAGAGCTGTTCAAAAAGGAAATACACAGCTGCTAAGCTTAATTGAAAATGGTTTTGCTAAAATTCCCTCTGCTGAATTGGATAAGATCAATAGAAAATGGATGGGCAAGAAGCTCCAGTCCATTGATTTAAAGAAAATTATTATCATCATAATTATTATAACTTTAATAGTGGGACTACTTTTCTTAAATCTTCTCATCATGAATCGTGTTTTGCTAAAAAGAGTTAAAGAAAGGACTAAGGAACTTACAAAAACCCTTAGGGAACTGCGGGAAAGTGAATCAAGAAACAATGCTTTTCTTAATGGAAACCCTGATTTAATGTTCTTATTCTCAGAAAATGGAGATATAATTGATTTTAAAACAATTGATACTGATTTGCTTTTTGCCAAACCTGAGGAATTTATTAACAGGAATGTTTATGATGTTATGCCGAAGAATATTGCAGATTTAACTCTTGAAAAAATAACCAAAATAGCAGTAACTGGTGAAATCCAGTATTTTGAATACAACCTTGATTTCAAAGGGAAAATCGAATATTATGAAGCAAGACTCGTAAATTGTGGTGAACATGAATTTTTAGCAATTATCAGATGCATAACTGAAAAGAAAGAAATAGAGAACGAAAGAATGAGATCCAATAAATTGGAATCTTTGGGAATTTTAGCAGGTGGAATTGCACATGATTTCAACAATATTCTTACTTCCATTCTGGGCAATTTGTCTTTGATTAAGTTTCAGGATGATTTATCAAATGATATAAGAATTTTAGTATCTGAAGCAGAAAAAGCCTGCCTAAGAGCAAAGAATTTAACAGTTCAGTTGCTAACCTTTTCTAAAGGCGGATCTCCGATTAAAGAAAATGCAGATTTAAATGAAATAATCAAGGAATCAGCTGATTTCGTTTTACGTGGTTCATCCAGCAGATGTGTTTATCTACTGGATCCAAACCTTTATTGTTCTAATGTTGATAAAGGGCAAGTTAGTCAGGTCATCCAGAATTTAGTTATAAATGCTATACAAGCCATGCCGACAGGTGGAACAATCAAAATCAAATCTGAGAACTGTAATCAGGTTTCCGGAAATTTGCAAAAATTAGAACCTGGCCAATATGTTAAGATTAGTATAATTGATGAAGGTATGGGTATTCAGGAAAAAGATCTTCCTATGATTTTTGATCCGTATTTTTCTACTAAAATACAGGGGAGCGGATTAGGATTGACGATCTGCTATTCAATTATTCATCATCACCAGGGGAGTATTGATGTTAGCTCCTCAATAGGCAAAGGGAGTACATTTGAGATTTATTTACCTGGTAGCGATTGTCTTTTACCAAAAGTAAAAATGCCTGTTCAGAATATTCAGAACGAGAAAATGAAGTGTCGAATTTTAATTATGGATGATGATGAACAAATTTGTATGGTAGGAAAGCACATGTTGACATATTTGGGATACAATGCTGATACAGCTTCACATGGAGAGGAAGTGTTGCATAAAATTCAGGAAAATTATGATTCAGGAACTCCTTACGATTTATTGATACTTGATTTAACAATTCAGGGCAAAATGGGTGGTAAGGAAACTATGAGCATTATTAAACAGAAATATCCTCATTTGAAAGCTATTGTGACTTCAGGTTATTCAAATGATCCTGTGATGTCTAATTACAATGATTATGGATTTAGTGGCTATCTATTAAAACCCTTCGATCTGGTGACTATTAAAAAAACCATAGAAGATGTGTTATCATAGTTTCTTATTGACGAAATTGACAGTGAGAATACATAACTGAATGGTTAGAACCATTCAGTTATTCAAATAAATCCATCAGGAGTAAAGATTGGCTTTCTTCATTAATAGTGATCAAATCATTGCCCATGATCAAAGTTTGCTGATTCTTATCTTCAGGAATTTCCAGAAATTTGTACAATGAGCTTTTGCCGAAAAGGTATTTACTTTCTGCGTGTTTATCTTCAAAATGAAGATACCCCAGGCTTTCTAACTTTTCAGGATTCTCTACAGTAAACTCCCTGTTGATTGTTTCTTCTGAAGAGAATCCTGACACTTTATTCAAGTGGTGAATATAAATTACCTTTTTATCTATCTTAAGATCCTTGATTATGAAATCATAATTATTCCAGCTCATAATTTCTCCTTAGAAATCAAGAAATTTGAAATGAACTATCTTAGCAAGGCAATTTTTCCTCTTATTGTTGCATTGAGCGAATTCTTGATAATAAAAAGATAGATTCCTGAAGAGCATTTTTTTCCTTTTTCATTATTTCCTGTCCAGCTAAATTGTTTATATTTGTCCAATTCAAGTTTTACCACCAAATCTCCACTAAGATCAAAGATACTGCAAGTTGTAAAATCTCCTGAAAAATCTGCATTATTATTACTAATAATGACTGTGCTTTCACCATTATCGTTTTTAGGTTTTTGTTTTTTCTCAGGATAGAAAGGATTGGGATAGACCCGCACACTCTGATATTTGTCAAAAGAAGGTTCCGGGGTACCAATTTCAACAGAATTGAGTCCAATTGGTGTTCCAATAAAAAGAATTCCGTTATGCTGAGAATAAGTTAAACATGTTATATTATCAGACAACAAAGGGCAGTTTGCTTTATTAAAATTAGTAAATCTTTCTGTTGTTAAATCATAACAAGTTATGCCTTGTGTTTCAGATCCAATCCATACTCTGCCATAAGCATCAATATCCAGACAGGTAGGCACTGTGCTGTTTGATCCGAAAATTCGTTCTTCGTCGATATAATAATAGACATTAGTTAGTTCACTTTCCCAAACAGAATCTTTCCATGTTCTTCGCTTAATGTCCCTGTCATATTTGTACCAATATGAACCATCATACATGAAAACACCTTTATCAGTGGCAAACCAGGTTTGTTCAACATCATTAATCGTATATGATTCGATATCATAAACAAAGCAGGTTCGCAATTCGGATGCTGTAGGCGTTTCCCAGTAAGCTCCATAAAGAGACGGTGTTTTATCCAACCTTGTCCATATCGCTATTCCATTTGAACTGCTTGAGAAGAAGATCCTGCTGTTGCTTTTGTGGATTGCATATACCTCATGATTTTGATCTCCATAAACTCGAAAAGATCCTACTTTTACGAGATGATCATTGAATATATAGACTGAATCAGTAATAGCACTTACATAGATAGTAGTGTCATTAATAGCTTGAATATTGGAGAAACAAAGTGCTCCTATACCGGAATTATTTTGATTAAAGACATTCCATTGTTCTCCGTTAGGAGTTGCTTTCAAAACACTAAACCCGTTTTGCCAGCCCATTTCGCCTGTATAAGCAGTGTACCAGGAGCCAAACCATTTTCTGTTTTGTTCGTCTATACCGATTGTATAAATATTGTCACTATGCAGATCACTGTTTTGAGCGGTATAGTTAGTCCAAACATCGCCATCAAAACAAGACACTCCTCTGGTTCCTTGAGCAGTATAACCGGCTTGACGGGATCCATTGGCCACCCATATTTTGTTTTCCTTATCAATTTTAACTGTTTTTACAAAATTAGCGACCATACAATTGGAAGAAAAATTAATCCATATATTATGATAAAATGTATAAAAACCATCACCCCAACACAAAGCTAAAACCCGATTATCAATTTCCTGAAAACGGTATATGGCTTTGTCTGTAAGACCTGCCTGATTTTTACGCCAGGAAAGTGTATCAGCATTGGAATTGTACTTTCTGATCAGAAGATTGGAATCATTCTTTACCCGCATTTCGTCTTCAATCCATTCTCCATAAGAAACCCATAAATTGTCCTGAGAATCACCGAGTAAATTTAAAATATGGAGATTTGTTTCTAAGGTTTCACTTTGAGGTGAAATTGTAGAAAAATCAAAAGTCATAAGTTTATTATTCATTCCTACAACGAGTTTGTTCTTCCAGCTTGCCAGGCTGGTGATGCTTGAATTACCGGAAATATTGTAATGTCTCCATAAACTCTGATTATAAAGAGAATCTGCATGAACTCGGATTAGATCATGTTCGGTAGCAATATTCAGATAATTATCCGGAGTTACAATGAGGTCATTGATAATCCCAGTATTAAGTTCTACTGAGTTTTCATCATAATTTTTCAAGAACAAAGGAATTGGAAGTTCGGGAGAGTTAATAAAGACAGATAGTCCTTTAGTCGTTACAATGTAGAATTTGTCGCCGTTAAAAACAATTTTTCGGGTTTGATTTGAAAGCAAACCACTTGTTTCTGTGATAGGAATTCTAAAATCCGTGCCATCAAAAATATCAACACCGTTTTGATTTGTACAAATCAAAACCGTGTTCGTATTTGGGTCTGTTGTTATGAAACGCAGATTTGAAGCAGAAAGGCCATCAATATTTGTCATGGTTTTCAAAAACTGATGTTGCTCAAGATTATAGATCAACATACCACCGCTGGTTGATAAATAGTAATTATCACCAAGTTTAGTCATCGCTGACACATGACTGGTGTTCGTATAGATATTCCAGTTTTTGACAGCCAATAATGATCCAGCCAGGCAACACATCAGGAACAGAGAAAGGTAAACTTTTTTCATTTAAAAAACTCCTTTTTGTAAAAAAAGTAGAAAATTATACTCATTAGAATTACAAGAAATACTAAAGCCAGGATATAAACATTCTTATCAGCAAAGGAAAATCCAAAAGCAATCATCCCAAATAGAAAAGTTATAAAGTATCCAAGCAGACAAATGGTTTTTTGGGAAAACCCTAAGGCCAGCATTTTGTGATGTAAATGTTCTTTATCAGCTTCAAAAATATTCTTTTTATTTTTGAGTCGGCGAAGGATAGTAAGTACAATATCAAGTATGGGGATTATCAGAGAGATGATGGGAATTAACAGGGTTATTGCAGCAATTCCTTTGTATTGGGTTGTACCTACGATATTGATAGATGCAATCATAAAGCCCAGAAACAGACTCCCCGTATCCCCCATGAAGATTTTGGCAGGATAGAAATTGTATCTTAAAAAAGCAAGACAGCTACCCATCAACATCAAAGCACTCAATAGTACTAATTGATTATTACTGGTAAATCCCATAAATGCCATTACAGTACTTACAATTAAAATTATTCCGGCTGCTAATCCGTCTATACCATCAATAAAATTTATGGCATTCATGACAATTAAATACCAGAACACAGTTAAAGGATAAGCTAAATAATCGAGATAGATTTCCCCGCCAAAGGGATTGGTAAGAATTGTTATTTTATATCCCCCCCAGTACATATAAGATGCTACAATAATTTGTGTGACCAGCTTATATCTGGCTATTATCGATTTCTTATCATCCCACAAACCTAAAAGTGTGATTAAAACACTTCCAAAAATCAAGGGAAGACCAAATTGGTTTATCAAAGGATTTGCATTTGTTAACACTAATATAATTAATCCTAAAATGATCGGCAAGGCCATAGATAACCCTCCGGCCACAGGAATACTCTCTTTATGGATTGATCTTTGATTTGGAATGGCTACTAATGAGATTTTTTTGGCAAAAATAATGTTCAAAGGTACTAAATAGTACGTTAGAATTAAAGGTATTATAAAGCTAAACAAAAACAGGAAAAAGTTGCTAGTCATAGAGCTTCCTGTACTGATTGATAAAACTCTCATAAGTAAAGCTGGAAGCTTGTATTCTTAATGCTTCTTTTCCCATTAATTCTCCTTTTCCTCTATCCTCAGACATTTCAAGCAAGATCTCTTCCAGTTTCTCCAGATCCAATAAAGATACCAGATATCCGTTTACTCCATCTTCAACCAACTCCACATTACCCGTAACTTTCGAAGCAACTATCGGTAATCCGCAGGCCATCGCTTCCAAAATAGCTATTGATAATCCTTCATTGAGGGAGAAGATCAAGAACAAATCCATTTCTTTTAGCCAGGCTTTGACATTTAACTGCCAGCCAGGCAAGAAAATTCTCTCTTGCAAACTGTTTTTCCTGACCAAATCTACACATTCTGTGAAGTATTCCCCTTCACCTATAATTATAAACTTTATATGTGGATTTTTGTTACATAGATTAATTGCTGTTTTTATCGTTTGAAGGGAATTTTTTTGTTTACACAACCTCTGCACTGAACCTATAACATAATCGTTTTCCTGCTTAAATGCTTTAAAACTAATAAGTTCAGGGGTCGGATACTCACTGTTTTCCAGTTTGGCAACATTTATCCCATTATAGATAGTCCGGGATTTTTCTTTGCTTGAAATACCGTATTTAAGAGCAAAATCTCGATCCTGTTTGTTTACAAAAACCATTTCATCGCAGAATCTGGCCCCAATAAATTCCATGATAATGTAAAACAACCGCACCACTAAAGGCTGTTCAGGTTTGAAAGAAAATCCGTGGACCGTGTGGATTACTTTCGGTACTCCGGCTAATCTTGCTGCAATTCTGCCTAAAAGCCCCGTTTTAGAAGAGTGTGTATGCACTATATCATATTTGCCTTTTTTGAAGATACTAAGAAGCTCAAAAAATGCCCATAGGTCTAAAATAGATAAATCTCTTACCAGATGTTTTACTTCCACATGTTTGAAGCCTAATTCTTTTACCTTGGAAACTAAGGGTCCGCCTGCTTTTGAGGCCATTGTTATCTCATACTTGTCCGGGTCAAGCCCGGTTAAGATATCCAGGGAGACATTCTGTACACCGGACAACAATGGTAATAATTGTAAATGTAGTAGTTTAATTTTTCTCATATTTTCTTAAATGTATGTAATTATTTAACTTCTTCGCCTGATTCTCTCTGGAATATGAGGAATCAAAAGTGTAGTTGTTGTTATTTTGTTGCTCGAGTAAAGTAAAAAGAGCTTTCAAAGTTTGTTTAATACTACCCACATCTTCCATGGGACAAATCAGATCATGTCCATTTTGTTTGAGGATTATCGCAGCTTCGCTGTCAAAGGGGATCATTGCTAAAATTGGTCTTTGTGCTCTGATATATTCCAGAAGTTTTCCTGTTAATACACCCTTTCCGTTGGTAGTAGGAATGAAAAGCAATAGGGCAGCACTTTGGAGAAGTAGCTCAATAGCTTTTTGATGTTCGACTTGAGGAATAACTTCCAGGTATTCTTTTAAATCCGGAGCATTGAGAATCTGTTGAACTTCGATGTAGTAATTGCCTACAAATTGAAACTTAATCCAGGCAGGAATAGTGCCTTCAGAACTTAATTCTCTGACAGCCTGGCAAAAATATTCGGCAGTTCTGTCAGTATAGAAATTCCCCAAATACCGGATATATTTAATATCATCTCCTTGGCAGGCTTTACTCGAAAAATCTTTTTCATCCCAGCCATTATAGAGAACAAGTGATTTGGGTTCGATCTCTTTTCCGAAAGCAGAGATCAGTTCCTGTCTCATCTGTTCAGAAACGGTTGAGACAATATGTGCATTTTTAAGAATTTTGTGTTCAAAATATTTATTTATCCAGGCTCTTAAACCTGTGAGTTTGAAATCAGTGTTGAGTGTCCAATGATCTCGGTAATCTACAATAAAAGGAGTTCCAGTCAGAAGGTTCAAAATATATATACTGATGACAGAGGAAAAGGGTCCACCGGTAACCATCAGATAATCGTAATTATTTTTGTAACACAGGTGTAGTCCCTTGATTATAGTAAAAGGCATCCAGCCCGTTTTATCATCGATCAGGAAAAAGGATTTTATAAAATCCTTAACCTTACCGGAAGTGTTAAAATAAAGTTTCTCCTGAGCTTTTTTATCCGGCAGCAGCTGTTTGATTAAACTCATGGGATCAATGGATCTGGTAGGATAAATTTTATTACAATGGGTTTCACTAAGTAATTTTTGATCCATAGAATGATATAAGATATCTTTCACTGTGATCACATCAATTTCCCAGCCTAAATCAGTCAAATAGGTGGCCAGTTTGGCAGGTCTTTGGACAGCTGGACCTCCTAAAGGCGGAAAGAAATAGGCAGTTAAAAGCATCTTTTGAGGGTTATGTAATATTTCATGCAATTTTTTCTCTTCCTTTTCCCAGTTGAGCTCATTCCGGACAATATCTTTGGCAGTGGCAGACATTTTTTGATATGCGTTAAGATCCATTTCGAGTAAGTCCTGCATCGTTTGCATTAAATCCTTAGTAGTATAATTAATGAATTTGCCGACAAATGACTTCCTTAACAATTCCTGTAAGATTGGGAAATCATTACCAATAACCGGAAGCCCTTGCTGCAGATATTCAATCAACTTCAAAGGTATAGCTTTTTGATATCTGGTTATACCAGGGTTTAGGAAACAAATTCCAAAACGGGACTTTTGCAAATACTCTTTTACTTTTTCGTACTCAACCCATGTTTGATGTAGTATATGTTTTTCCAGTTGCTGCTTTGCAATATATTCTGTATATTTACTTTGGTCTTCATTTGTTTTGAAACTTCCTACAAACAGAACTTTCAGAGCAGGAAATTTTCTTTTAAGAACTTCTACAGCTTTCAGGATCTTGAAAATTCCTCGATCCTTACTCATTCCCCCGACATAAATAAAATCAAACTCTTTATCCAGAGGAGGCAATGTTTCCACTTCTCCCGCAGGATAATTGCTGCATATTATCGTCTTTGGATTCGCCTGCAGTAAATGATCGCGATGCAGATTATTCACAGCCAGTACCCAGTCACATTTTTTGATCAAAGAGCATTCCAGACTCCAGTACAATTTGTACATCAGCCCTCTGCCTATCGTAAATTTCTCACAGAAAGCATCAGCAAAAAATTCATGACAATCATATACTAAAGAAATAGGCGAGATGAATTTTAATAAAACCCCCACCAAAAGAGTCAGAGGTTCAACACAGATCACCAGATCAGGCTGCATTTTGCGAACTTCTGTGAAGAGGTTCTTTAAAATCGAGATTTTTCCTTTTGCTTCTATTTGCACAATATTAATTATCGGATTCAAAGATTGGTGTGAAGGTGATAAAGGTGATAAAAGAGAAACCTGATTAGACTTGCTCAAAGATAACCCAATTTTATAAAAAAGACGGGAATCATGGGGATTATGACTATTAGTAATAATCGCGATCTTCATTAATTCTCCTTTAACAAAATTGGGTTAAGGCTTTGGTTTGTAAGGTGTTGTTACAAAGCCATGTGCTTCTACCCAAAGGGAACATAACCTTATAATTAGTTTGCTTGTAAAGTAAATTATTTCTTGGGTCTGACTTAATCCTCAAGTTCAATCTTTTTTTAGGTCTTTTCTCTTCTGCCATTCTTCTTCAACAAAGCCCTTCATACTGAAACTGAGTGAGGGATTATCACTTTTGCGATACTCATAATCCTTTATCCGGCTGTCACCAATGTTGATTATACCTTCTCCGAACTTGAGTTTGAGATTATCCACAGATTCTGCAATTTTCTTCTGTTTTTCGTTTTCCTCAAATAACTTGTATTGATCCACTTCCTTATCAAATTTTAAACTGCTTAGGCCCACACCTAACAATCTGACTTTGAAATCCTGCGTATAATTCAGGTCGAACAGTTTTTCAACTTCCAGAAAAATGTCATGATCATAGAAAATATGTTTATCGAGATGTTTTTGTACGGTATGAGTCTCAAAGTTCTCTAATCTTAAAACAATATGTATAGTTTTACCTTCGGCATGTTTCTTCCTCAATCTGAAACCAACCTTATTAACTAATGACAAGAGAACTTTTTTCAAATACTCTCTGTTACCGGTAGGGTGATAAAGAGTGGTCTCATTACTGATGGATTTGGGAGGAGAAGTATTTTCCATAGACACAACAACATCCGAAGAATGATTCAGTATTTCCGTCATTTGGTAACCATATTTCCCGAATTTAGCAATGAGAACTTCTTTGGGGCAATTCAAAAGCTGGCGGGTTGTGAAGATTCCCAATTGATTCAACCTTTCCTCTGTCTTCTTACCTATTCCAAAAATACTTCCCACCGGCAATTTATCAATTATGCCATCAACATTATTCTCGTCTATAATAAATAGCCCGTTTGGTTTGGCAAGTTTACTGCCCAGCTTGGCTAATACTTTATTTTTGGCTATCCCGACGGAACAGGGCAGGTCGGTAACTTCCTTTATCGCTCTGCGTAATTCTTCACCCAATGCTCTTTTTGAGCCGTACAAATGGATTGAGCCTGAGACATCCAGGAACATTTCATCGATAGAGAAGGACTCTACAATGGGAGTAAATCTATAACAAATATCGAGTACCTGAGCTGAGATCTGAACATATTTCCTGTGATTCCCTGCTATATATATTCCATGAGGACATAATTTGCGTGCTTCCATTACAGACATCCCGGAGTGGCAGCCATAAATGCGTGCTTCATAAGAACAGGTTGTAACGACACCCTTCGAGGGATGTGTTCCTGCTATTAAAACAGGTTTCCCGCGTAATTCCGGGTTGTCCCGCTGTTCGACAGAGGCAAAAAAGGCATCCATATCGATGAGTGCCAACACTTTTTCCTTAGGCTGAAATTCAGATTCTATCATGATTATATTCTATCCAGCAGGGCAATTCAGTCAATAACAAAAAGTTAAGTCAAAAATTATAATTTTGAGCATAAAGAGGTTAAAGAATTTAGAAAACCCGCAGGCAAGTATTAGGGAAAGAGTGGGCAGGGTAGAGTCGGCAGGGGGCAGTGGGTGTTATTGACTTAAGCCTGTCATCTGTAAAGAATCCATCTTCATCAGATCTCAATTAACTGAATACATGTTATCTGCAAACCGATTTTTTTCTTTTCCTGCTGCCCACTGCACTGCACACTGTCCACTGATTGCCCTCTTCATCCTTGGTGTTCAATTTATGTTCTGTAAGATTTACTTATTGTTAATGTGAGAGAAAGAATATTGTTTCTCTGAAATGACCTGCTTTCAGAATGACTGTCTTTTGGACATGACAAAGCAAAAGACAACTTTTCATTTGTGAAATCCCAAAACCAAATCTTCTGAGACTCAATTAGTTGAAATATTTATTCCAAAAAAGCAAAAGGTTGTTCTACCGAGGATTCACAGCGATTGAAGGATAATATCTTTCCTCATCAGAAGTGATTTGTGCACCCAGTTTTTCCCAGATCTTCAGAGAGGCTGTGTTATTTTTCAGGATAGTGCTTTGCAAGTATTTTAGGCCTTTGCCTTTGGCAATACCCAGAATGAGAAGAAATGCTCTGGTGGCAAAACCTTTTCCTCTTTGGTTACTTGTTATCCAATAACCGGTTCTTGCTTTACCTTCAGATTCTTCGATATGACTTAAAGATATTTGCCCGATTACTGAATTATCCAGCAAAATGGCATAACAGAGCGATTTGGTTTTTGTTTCCCACTCAGTGATTCTCTGCAGGTAATCTGAGGCATTGAAAGATTCATTCTGCCAGTTCATTTCAGTTCGCAGAATTTTGTCTGAATTCATAATTACGATCATTTCCTGAGCGATTGGTCTGTTGATTCTTGCTATTGATATGAGCATAATTAAATATTTAAATCCGAACATTGTTGGGTTAATCGTAAGGGGCAAATATGATTATTTGCCCCTGGTAGAATTAAAATGTTTTTTATGGTTTCATCCCTTTGTTGGCAATTAGAGCTTCGATAGTTGGTAAATCAGTTGCAGAGCCTTTTTCTATGGCAGTAAGGATTGTCCCACCACCTGTGAAGAAGTAGTAGGTAGGATTGTCGAGAGCATTCATGTAAATCCCAGGTAGCATAGTTTTGAATTCCTGTAAAGTGTCACCACCGCCAAACATCTTCATGGCTTTCTTATTTGTATCAATCAGTTTATACATAGCAGCAGTTCCTTCACCAAAATGAGGGGTAAAGCCCATGACAGCATTGATAAAAAATGTTTCTGCTTTACCAAAAATCTCAATAACTTCGGGTAACTCAAAAGATTTAGGATCTGCATCCAGAATATAGTTTAATTTTGTCCCTGGTTTGAGATCCTTGAGATAATGCGTTCTGTACTGATTTTCAATTTTCCCATCCAAAGTATCTGATTCCACAATATAAGGTAATTCTATGACTTTTCCAGGGTATTTTGCAGTCATTTCGACAAATTCTTTGGCAATAGCCAGATCATCTTCACCCAAACCGGCAATCTGTAAATCGTATTTCACGGCCAGATAGGCGTTGTAGATCACACCGCCCATGACTAAATAATCTACTGTCTGTAACAACTGTTTCATAGGTCCGATTTTCGTATCAAACTTCGAACCGGCAACAATCCCGATCAAAGGTCTTTTAGGATTGAAAAGTGTCAGGAGATTCTCAATCTCTTTTTGCATTAATAATCCTGCAAAGGAAGGCAGATACTTAGTTGGTTTTACGGTGGAAGCATGAGGTTGCCAGGAGCCAAATGCGTCATTAACGAAGACATCAGCATATGAGGAAAGTTCTTTACCGAGTGCTTCCGCGAGTTCACCTTTGTCTTCTTCACCGGAAAAGAATCGTGTATTCGGTAAATAAATGGCTTCAAATTTACCTTGTTTGAGTTCTTGTACTAAGTCTCTTAAGTTTCCTCCCAGATTTGGATATCCGGTATTGTCTTTGGCGGCACAGGTGGGAACTTTGATCTTTATCTGTAATTTATGTTCCAGGTATTCAACAATAGGTGGTACATCATTGGTAGGATTAATTTCGATAGTCCCGGCTTTCTTATCCTTTGGTCTGCCGATATGAGTCATGAGAATAAATTTTCCACCTTGAGCCACGATATTAAATAAGGTTGGAATCGTAGCATCGATACGGTATGGATCGATGATTTTGCCTTTTTTAACCACATTATGATCAACTCTGACGAGAACGATCTTGCCTTTAAGATCTGCATCTTTCATATTAGGAATACTTGGTAGCATAAAACCCCCATTATGTTTAATAACTAGTTTACGATTATTTCTTTCTTTGATTTGTAATAAAAATAACCTACAATTGCGAACGTTGATACTGGCGATAACCACTGTGGCAAATGTATTCTGAATCCTTCGGTCATCATGAATAATCCCAAGATTGACAGAGAATACATCGCTCCGTTTTTCAAATACTTATATTTTTTGATCGTTTCCAGACTCTTGATCGTGAAATGTCTGACAACAAGTGCTCCAATCCCGTTTCCAAAAAGAATCAAAGGTACTGCCATAGTAAATGCAAACGCTCCCAATACCCCATCGACTGAGAAAGTTGCATCAATGATCTCAAGATATAGAATTTTGCTTACATCTGACATTGTGGAGTTCATTAGATTCTTTTC
Organism: uncultured Candidatus Cloacimonadota bacterium; assembly: GCA_964419225.1. Lineage (GTDB taxonomy): Bacteria > Cloacimonadota > Cloacimonadia > Cloacimonadales > CAYQPF01 > CAYQPF01. The sequence continues at coordinate 25,510 of CAYQPF010000032.1, forward strand.
CTGTTCTTCTGCATTTTTCTTGAATCCATCTGAAATGAAAAATGCACTGGAACCTATTACAGCACCTAAGGCCAACATTGGATCAACTCTTAAACAAAACCAAACGATTGTACAAAGAACCAGAGAGACCAGAGCGTAAAACCATACACCGTGTTTTATGAAAAACCCTTCAAACCTGAAGGTTGAGTTCTTTTTTTCCAAAAACAGCCAATGCAGGAAAATAAACAAAAGGAAAATACCGCCCCCCATTAATAAAGTGGGAGAAGATTTTTCTATCGCTTCAGCTACCGAAGGATCGCTTGTAAAGGTTGATACTAAGGCTTGCCAGGGTCCTATTCCCGGCACTGTTAACCAGACAATAAACCAGGGCAATAACCCTCTTACGGCAAACACAGAAATGATTAAACCCCACAATAAAAACCATTGTCTGGCCTTTTTGCTCATTTTGTTTAAAACTTCTGCATTAATTATAGCGTTGTCAATACTGCTGACAACTTCAAATAGAATGAGTCCCATTACGGTAACTAATAATAAAATTATACTCATGAATTCAATGTCTCCTGTATTACAGAAATGAAATCTTCAATTCTGTAGGGTTTAGTTAAATAACTCTTAAAGCCGTGCTCTCTATAGTTAGCCATGACAGCATCATTGGAATAACCGCTGGTAACAATAGCCTTAAGATTTGGATCTATTTCTAAAAGTTTAACAATTGTATCTTTACCTCCTAACTTGCCGGGAATTGTCAAATCCAAAAGCACTATATCATACGGATGGTTGCTGCTAATCGCACCCTTAAATTGATCGATTGTATCATAACCATCTGTAGTGAATGTTCCCTGAAAATTCATATACTCCAGAATAGAGGCTAATAAACTGTTCACTTTTTCATCATCTTCCAATACCAGGATTTTTATAGGAGGAATATTATTCCAATCGACCTCAGCAACTCTGAATTTGACGGGTAAGTCGGAAGCAGGGAGATAAAAAGTGAAAACTGAACCTACACCAAACTCAGACCAAGCACCGATATAACCGTTGTGATTTTTAATTGTATTTTCAACTGAAGATAATCCAATCCCGGTACCTGATTGTTTAGTTGTAAAATAAGGATCAAATATCTTCTCCAACACTCCGCTATCCATTCCGGGTCCATCGTCCATTACAGCAACTTTGATATATTTACCTGGAGCTAACATAAATTCATTATCATCCTGGAAAACAATGTTCTCTCCTATGATTCTAATGTTTCCACTATCCTGCATAGCCTGTCTGGCATTTATGACTAAATTATGAATCACATGGCTGATCTGAGCAATATCAATATCCACATTCCAGAGATCGTCTGACAGACTAAAATCCATTAAAATATTGCTTCCTCTGATTGCAAATGTAGCATCATTAAAAAGGATATCTTTAATGGTGGTTGTAACTTTGATAGGGAGTCCTCCTTTGGCCAGGGATTGTAATTGGGCGGTTAAACCCTTCGCTTTAAAAGCTGCATTTTCGGCTTCTAAAAGCATTTCAAAAGATTTTTCTTCCTGTGGGAAAAGATATTTTAAAAAAGAAATATTACCCAAAATCGCTGTCAGAATATTATTAAAATCGTGTGCTATTCCTCCGGCTAAAATCCCTACTGATTCCATTTTTAAGGATCTGTTTAGATTTTCTTCCATCTTTCTTTTTTCTCTGACATCTCTGAATACTAAGATGACACCCAGGATTTTTTGCTGGTGATCAAGAATTGGTATTGCATTCTCTTCAATCGGTATTTCAATGCCTGCCCTTGATATTAGTAAGGGATTCTCATTTTGATTAGAATTTATGTTGTTGGTTAAAATATGTTCAATAGGATTTGTTACCATTTCTCTTGTTCTTTCATTTACAAGGAAAAAGATTTCATGAATGTATTTGTTCTGAACTTCATTGAATACCCAGCCGGTTAGTCTTTCGGCAACTTTATTCATCAGAGTAATTCTGCCTACAGAATTTGTAATGATTACAGCATCATTGATCGCACTTAGGGTTATTTGATTTTTTTCTTTTTCTACGAGGATTTCGAGTTCTGCCATTTTACGATCTGTAATATCTGAGCAGCAGCTCTCCATGGCAATCAGCCTTTGATCATTATCGAAGATTCCGGCATTAGTTTGGAATATCCAGCGTTCATTTCCCAATGAATCAATAATTTTGTATTCCCAGGTTGAGGTTACTTTGCCGTCCAGCAAATTTTGCCACTCCTGATAATAATAAGACTCATAATCAGGATGAATATAATTTGCGATAGAATTTTTTTCATATAACTTGGAGAAGGATATTCCAAAGACAGCTTCGGAAGCCGGGCTAAAGTACTCAAAAACAGCTTCCGGGATCTTTATTCTGTAAATTGCCTCATTAAGCTTTTGCACTAAATCATTATATTTATCTTCACTTTTACGGAATTCTGTCTCAATGTCTGTTTTTTTAGATAATAGTACAGCTAATTCAGAGGTTTTATGTTTCACCTGCCTGATTAAATTCCTACTCCAGAAAAACAAATATAAAAAAATGATCAAAAAAACTATAGCGACACAGAACAAGACAAATTTGAAAGTTTTGCTCTGATACCATTTTATGTTATAATGGACAACCCATTTGTTATAAATCTTACTTTTTTCCTGTTCTGTAATGAGTTTCAATCCCTTGTTCAAAATTGTGATCAATTCAGGCCAATCGTTTCTTACTGCATAGCCTGAATTATTCTCAATCTCAATTTCTCCGGTAATTTTTAAATTGGAAATACCCTGTTCCTGAATGTAGTAACTGGAAGTTGCCAAATCATTAATAAACAAATCTGAACCGTTAAAAGAAACTTTTCTTAAGCCTGACACAATATCAGGGACATAATCAATTTTCAAGCCGGGATATTTTTTACTCAGAATTTGTTGGTAATCATAGCCGGATACTATTGATACTCTTTTACCGGCCAGATTGTTTACCTGGATATTTCCTTTGTAGTCAGATCTTGATATGACAACAGAAGGGAAACTCAAATAAGGCTGACTGAACAGAAGAAACGCATTTGGCTGATTAATTTTCGCAGCATTCCCTAATACATCAACTTCTCTATTCCTTGCCTTCTCCAGAACTTCGTCCCAATTGTTGCAATTCACAAATTGAAATTTGATGTTTAACTTGTCTTCCAATAATTTAGTAAAATCAGCAGCTATCCCGGTATAGTGTTTTTGAGCATCAAAAAATTCAATAGGCATATAATTAGGATCCGGCGCTAATTTTATTACAGGATGAGTCTGAAGCCATTGTCTCTCCTGAAGAGTCAATGGATCAATTTTAAGAGAATTAGTTTTTTTGTTTAACAAAAACTGAATAAAAGCAAAACACATAACAAAAAAAACTATTCCCAAAATATAAATAAATTTATTTATACTGCTAAAAAATTTAAATCCTTTTTCCATACAATCTCTTTTTTTTAATCATTAGTCCAACTTTCTTAAAAAAAAAGATAAATGTCAAATGAAATTTTGAGGACTGCTAATATACTTCGGTTTTGGGGCAGATAATTATAAATTTTTCTTTAATAATGCAAAGTTTAGATAATTAGCTTGACTTATATAATGTGCTATTCTATATTAACAATGAAAGAATTGAACAAAACCCGAATTTGATAAAGGGTTTGAAATGATGTATTTACTTATGCAAGAGGTGCTAAATTGGCTTAAAAATATCTTATTGATATTGCTGGTTAAATAGAAAGCTGATTTGATTTGAAAACTATATATCATTTGGCTTTTATAAGGAATTGTCAGTTCTGGTAAGGTGATTAAATATCTTACTTTTTAGTGAAGGCTATTTTAAAATTATGGAGGAAATTCATGGCTGATTACTTTTTAGAGACGCAGAACCACGAGTGGGTCTTAACTAATAAACTCGGCGGGTATGCCTTATGTACAGGAAATCTTCTCAATCAGCGTAAATACCACGGGCTTTTAATTTCGGGAGACACTAAATTTAACAGGAATAATCTTATTTCCACGTTGGAAGAATTTGTCGAATGGAGAGGAGAGGGATTCTTTCTGGATAGCAGTCATTACAGTAATTGTATATATCCGGAAGGATTTTTACATTTAGTTAAGTCCTGGTTACGGCCTTATCCGATTTTCTTGTATTCAGCTATTCCACATAATCCTAATATTATGATTAAAAAAGAAATTCTGATGCATGAAGACAGTAACTGTGTTTTAATAAAATACACCAATTTAAGTTCTCATATGCTGCATTTCAATATTAAGCCTAAATATTCCTTAAGGAATCACCATCATGTTAATGAACCTGGCTGTTGGAACAATGAGGAAATGGTTTCTACGATAAACAATCAGGAATTCCTTTCTAACTTTTATATAAGACGTCTGAAGAATAACCTGGAATTGTATGGTTATCTACAGCATGGTGAAATTTATGAAAATAAAGCTGTTTACAACAATGTATTTTATCCTTGGGAAGTTATGCGGGGATATCCTGCAACCGAAGATTTATTGGTGATGCAGTCTATCCAGTTTAATTTGAAACCAGGAGAATCGAATCATATTTTATTCTCAGATGTACCCATAGAAAGACCCTTACAAATGATTATTGATATTGAAAAAAGATATGCGAACTTACCTTTACCTAAAGATTATCCCAAGAAAATGGACAGGAATTTATCTATATCCGATCAGCTTGATTGTGAAGATAAAATCATGTTTGAATATCCGGAATATTTAAAAGTACTGGAACAAAGTATGCTCGATTTCCTGACTAAAGATGATCTGATAGCAGGATTCCCTTGGTTTGGTGCCTGGGGAAGAGATACAATGATTTCTCTGGAAGCTGTTTTGGAAATTCCGAAGCAAACAGATTTTTGCTGGTCAGTTCTGATGAAGTATGGAGCAAATGTTAAAAATGGTCTAATTCCAAACATGTTTAGTGAAAGCGGGCAAGCCGAGAATTACGATTCTATGGATGCCACTCTTTTGTATGTATTAATGTTGGGAAAAGTAGTAAAGAAAAAAGCAGAAGAAACAAAAGTAAAAACCAGCCAAAGAAAACTATGGAAAGAAGTTTTGGATTTGACTTATAAAATTTTGAATGGCATATTAACAAGCAGTCACAAAGGATTTTTTATCAGGGAAGATGGTTTAATTGAGCTAACTCAGGCTTTTGCTTCTTCCACCTGGATGGATGCTAAAGTTAATAATATGCCGATCACCCCCAGAAATGGTGCACCTGTGGAAATTAATGCCATGTTCTATAATGCAATTTGTACTTATGAAGAGATGATCCTCTCCTACAATAAGATTGCACAGGAGAAGGATTTCTTTCAGGATGTTGATGATATCCTGGGTTTAAAAATTAAAATCAGAAACAGCTTTCAGAAATTCTGGATTGAGGATTACCTGGCAGATCGCCTGTTAGGTGATATTCCTGTCAAGGAATACCGGCCCAATGCTATTATTGCTACAGCTCTTCATTATGACCTCATTTCTATCGACAAAATCAGAGCAGTTTATGAGACAGCACACTTAGAGTTGTTTACCCCGTATGGATTACGAACACTTTCCCCCAGAGATTATCAATTTAAGCGAAAATATCTGGGTTCACAAACAGAAAGAGATAAAGCATACCATCAGGGCACTGTTTGGGCCTGGTTACTGTTGCCTTTTATTAAAACCTATCTAAAAGCTTATCCTGAAAAAGGTAACGAGGAAAAAATAAATCATATCCAATATGTTATAGAAAAATTCCGTAATGGCTATATGCGGGGGCATATTGCTTCTATGGCAGAAGTATGGGATGGAGACCACCCTCACTTCCCCAAGGGAACACCTGCACAAGCCTGGAGCGTTGCTGCACTTTACTATGCCGAAGTTCTTCTGGCAAATTTAAGAGGAGATGAAGCATGAGAATATTGATGTTTACCTGGGAATTTCCCCCTTTAATCTCAGGCGGTCTTGGTATGGCCTGCTATGGTATGTTCAAAGCTCTACTGGAAGCAGAAGTAGAAATTGATCTTGTCCTTCCGACCAAGGAAGTGGTTTATTTTCCATTAAGAGTCCCGGAAGATGTTGATCTTCTACCAGTTGTTTTTCTAGATCCTGTAAAGCATTTGGAGTATGAAACTTATGTTACAACTCTGGAAAAAGGTTTTTCTCTGCAGGAAAAGTTTGATTATGTCGGAGCTTCAGGCATGCCTGAATCCTATATCAGCGGTGTCGAACTGAAGCATTACAGCAAAATGATCGAACGTTATGTTTCGCATTCAGAGCACATTTATACGACAACTGAGAGAGTCTGGGAAGATTTAAAAGTCTATTTAAGCGGTGATGAAGATATCTTCCGTAAAGTTCAGGAATTAACTTTCAGAGCGGAAAGATATGCTACTCTGCTTGAGTATGATGTTATTCATGCTCATGATTGGCTTACTTATCCTGCGGGAATGGTCGCCAAAAAAATCTCCGGTAAACCTCTGGTTGCCCATATCCATGCTACAGAATTTGACAGAGCCGGTGGACCAGGAGATGAGAGAATCCATAAAATTGAATTTGACGGGATGACCTATGCCGACAGAGTTTTGGCAGTCTCTCAATATACTGCAAGTATGATCATTTCCAGATATCTGATTGATACCGGAAAGATCAAAATTGTCCACAACGCCTACGATGTGGAAGAAGATATGAATATCAAGATCAAGCGTATTTTTAAAGGCCCCACAATTCTGTTCTTGGGAAGAATCACTCTGCAAAAGGGACCTGATTACTTCCTGGAAGTTGCCAGTAAAGTTCTCGAAGAACATCCTGAGGCCAGATTTATCATGGCTGGTACGGGAGATATGGCACGCAGACTTCTGCATAAATCAGCAGCTATGAAACTGAAAAACAGATTTGTTTTTGCAGGTTTTCTGAACAGACAGCAGGTGGATTTGATTCTAAAAGCTTCCGATATTTATATGCTTCCCTCAGTCTCAGAACCCTTTGGTATTGCACCTCTGGAAGCAATGGCTTATGGAATTACGGCTGTAATCTCCAAACAGTCAGGAGTCTCTGAAGTTGTGGAAAATGCTTATAAAATTGATTTCTGGGATATAGAAAAGATGGCAGAAGTAATTACCTACTTAATCAAGAATCCTGAAATATGTGCTTACATGGGCGAAAGTGGCAGAAAAGAAGTCCTTAAAATTAAATGGGAAGAAGCTGCTACTAAGATTAAAAAAGCTTATTTAGAACTCTATTAAGATAATTTCGTTTTTATACAGGGCAGGCATTAAATGTCTGCCCTTTTGTATTTACTCCTGAGAAAGAATGGATTATCCTCTCTCCTCACTAACAACTAAAAACTAACAATTAACAACTAATTAGTTCTATATATGCTGTTTTATGATTTCTTTATCCAGACAGGAATCAAATTCCATCTGAATAGTTGTATGTTCAATGCCAAACTTATCAGCCAGCATTTCTTCAATACTTTGTCTGAATATGTCTGCTTCTTTAACTCTTAGGTCTTCTTTCAAATCAATATGGCATTCAAAATAAATATCTTTATCATTTATCTTCCAAATATGAACATGGTGAATATTGGCCACGAGTGGCAGTGCTTCTACAGTTTTCTGGATTTCTCTGATATCAGTGGATTCCGGAGTATTGTGCATCAAAATGCCCAGCACTTGTTTGAGCAGAGCAAATGACTCCTTGATAATATATACTGAAATGAGAATTGATAAGATCGGATCTATCAGATTGATCTGGAAGTATTTGATCATCAGTGCACCAATAATTACGCCGACAGAACTGAGTAAATCGCCAAGAATATGCAGATAGGCTGATTTGATGTTTAAATTGTGATGTGAATCTCCTTTCAATACAAATAGAGACAGCAGGTTTCCAATGAAACCGATGCTAGCAATAATCAGCATCAAATCAGAATTAATGTTAACAGGATTTTGGAATCTGTTCCAGGCTTCTTTGATAATGAAAAGTGATATTGCCACTAAGATTGAAGCATTAACAAAGGCTGCAATGATTTCCGCTCTCTTATAGCCGAAGGTTTTATCCAGAGTTGATGCTCTCTGAGTTAGTTTAAAAGCTACATAACTTAGAAATATTGCTAAAGAATCACTCAAATTATGAAATGCATCGGAAACCAGAGATAAACTTCCAGACAGAAACCCGCCAATAAACTCTGCAGCAGTAATTATTAGATTAAATATTACCGCTGAGATGATTTTCTTCTCACTTATATTATGATTATGGTGATGGTGATCGCAGTGATGATGACTGTCTGACATAAGCTACCTCCAAATGACAAATATTTTTTATTATTTTCCTTGCCAACAAAAAAAATATTATTATTCTTTGTTCTGAATAATAAATATTAAAACCAGGGTGGTAAAATGACTAAGAAATTTATTACCGTTTATGGCATGACATGTGATCATTGCCGTTCAACGATTTCCCGTGCTATTGAAGATTTGGAGGGAGTTGAATATACTATTGTTAATCTGCCCGAAAGAAGAGTGGAAGTAGAATACGATGAAACAAAACTAAATCTGGAAAAGATAAAAGCATTGATCTGTGAATTAGGATACGATGCAATATAATTAAAGGAGGATATAGATGAAGTTAGTAAATTATCAGGATGTCACATTGGAAGATGTTAATGTGGAAGGTTCTTCTGCAACTAAGATCAGATGGATGATTTCGCAAAAGGACAATGCTCCGAATTTTGCTTTAAGAATGTTTGAAGTGGGCCCGGGTGGTCATACTCCATTTCATCAGCATGATTGGGAACATGAAGTTTTCGTTTTGGAAGGAAACGGTGCTTTTGTGACAGATGATGGAGAAAAACCATTTTCAACCTGGGATGTGATTTATGTTGATCCCAACATCATGCATCAGTTCAAAAATACAGGAGAAGGTATGATGAGATTCCTTTGTATTATTCCTCATGAAAAACCTGTAGTCAAAAAAGTTATTAATCCTTTCGCTGCCGGCACTGCCAACAACTGCTAACAGCAAAGTCTTAAATAAATGCTTAGAAACGCTCTCCGTGTGGGAGCGTTTTGTTTTTTATTTCCGCTCTAAAAGTATCTGTGAATATCTTGCTAATCCATTGGGTTCATTAGTTTTTATGGAACCGAATTTCCCGGATCCATCCTGATTGGTGTCTAAAGTTAGTTCCACCTCAACCTGATCTGTATAAAGTCTTAAAAATGAAGAAGAAATTACGTCTATTAAAATTGCTACAGGAATTAATGAGGAGAACAGAAAATCTCCAAGAACCCAAAAATTGACAGATCGGGACAGAACACACGTGGTTTCTTTATATCCTTCTAATTTAAAATTAACAGTATAACTGTTCCTATTTGGTAAATAAACGGTACAGGGAGTCGTTCCTACATAATGGACTACACCGCTTTGATCGATGATCGTAACATTGGCAGAACCAGGATTAGACCGGAAATCTACATTTAATTTCTTAGCACTAAAAACAGTAGCACAGCTATTTATACACAAAACAACTAGTAATCCTAACAGTAATTTATACAATTTCATAGAACATTATTCTCCTTTAAACAATTTACAATAAAACTTGTATATCCTGTTCGCATAGATTTGTCAAGTTGATAGTTGATTTTCATGTATTATGGCCATAAGAATTCTAACAATTATTTAAAGTTCGTATCATATAACGACAGGTCTGAAAGTATCAATACCTGGAATTTGATATCTGAACCATATGCTGGACGCTAGTCCTATTTTAATAAAGTCATCTTCTTTTGGACAACTTTATTGTCTAATGTCAGTCGGTAAAGATAAGTTCCGTTCCTGACAGCCTTGTTGTTAATATCCTTGCAATCCCAGACAACTTCATGTTTTCCTGCGGTATTAAAGCCCTGATACAGTGATTTCACTTTTTGTCCTTTAATATTGTAGATTTCCAAATTGATTTGAGAATCTTTGATCAGAGAATAGCTGATAATAGGTAAATGTAACTTATCCTGAGAATAAGTATAATTCAATTGTACATTATTGTTAACTTCCGGAGCAAAACTTACATGAAAATATTTCGTTCCCATATTATTTATTAAAACATCATTTGTAGCATTTCCTTGCTCATCAAGAGTAGAATAACTGGTCTGTGCTATTGGTTTTGAAGTATTATCATAAGCAAAGCTGAAGGTAATTTCCTGTCCAAAATCTTCCTTTTTGAAATAGGCATTGATTTCGGTTATTACTCCTTCTACGACTGAAGCTCCTTTACAATCACCATTAACAAAAACTCCTGCTTCCTGTGGAAGATTATTTGGATCAAATTCAACATAGATTGGTGTATAGTTTGCTTCAGGTTCAAAAGTGAATATTTTTGGTTCAGGTCTTTTGTAATATTCCTCAGGTTTAGTGTTTTGCCATTTAAAACTTACATCCTTAGACGGTACGATTGAAACCATATCTCCATAGTTAAAAGCAATTTTAGCACTTTTTTTAGTCTTTGTAAAAAGCCAGGGTTCGTCAGGGTTATTGGTTCTGTGCATGGACCAGTATTCTGTTTTAATCTCCAAGATCTGATCAAGGATTTGGGCCGGAATTGCATTAAAGGGTTGGACAGATTTGGTCAAAAAATATCCCACCCAGTTCTCCCGGTTAGCATATAAATTCAAGATAGTATTGGGATTCAGGATAGTGCCGGTATTAACTAATGTTGCCGGCTTGACCATATTGATTTTGTATCCTTTTGAAGAGCTAACACAGGGGATAAGACCTTCCCAAAGATTTGCTGAAAAAAGAAAGGAAGAATTCAAATAATTGGCATCGGTTAAGGTTATTCCATTCGGACAGATAGATTGTAAAACCCTGTTTAGTTCCTCTTCTGTATCTTCATCAACATCCTGTTTTCTGTCCAATACAGGGAACGAGACCCAATTATAGCCTTTATGCAGTTCCTTTTGAAATATGGATTTACTCAGGGCAAGACTGTCTATCATAATATTAGCTGAATTTGATTTTCTATCCGCTTCAGTTTGGGTATTTATGGCATTAGCATTAGAAATACAAAAAAGATTTAAGATAACTATTTGGATTATAGTATAAATCAGGAAAAATTGTATCCTCATAACTCCTCAATTATTTTTTTACTCACACTTGTAATAGGTATCTGTGGGAAAAAAACTCACCCCTAACCCCTCTCTTGAAAAGAGAGGGGAATGAAAGGAGTCTGTTCTTCTTCCATCCTTCCCTAAATAATAGGGAAGGGTAGGGATTGGTTATTCATCACATATGCATCAGATAGTATAATCCAAAGCATTTATCACATACTTCCAGCTAATACCCTCCTGACTCCCCTCTCTTCGCAAGAGAGGGGCCGGGGGTGAGTTATTATTTTATCTTACTTTAAAGATCCTATCATTTGTGTCCAGGTCTGAGAGAATCAGTACTTTCATTATGACATCTTAATAGTAAGCTGGACACTAATCCTTTTCATTTTAATATCGTTACTTTTCTAATCGCAATTTGCTTTTTGTTGAGTGTCATGATCGCACTATAGATCCCGGAAGAAACTCGCTTACTTTGATTATTCGTTCCATCCCAGATCAACTGACTCTTCCCGCCTGCAGACCACGCATCCATCAGTGTCTTGACTTTCTGCCCTTTGATATTGTAAATATCAACTTTGATTTTCCCGGGGTCTGCCTGTTTGACTAAGAAAGATGTTTTAGCCTGAAAAGGATTGGGAAAAGCTTCGGAAAGACTGGTCACTTCTAGT
>CAYQPF010000033.1:0-37249 GCA_964419225.1 uncultured Candidatus Cloacimonadota bacterium
CCGTATAAGACTCCAATTGTATCAATTTCTGAAGCCAGCCAAAGAGTTTCACTCATACTGTTTTTCCAGCGGAAAGCTGCAGGTATATAGAAAGTCGAGGTTGTATCAGCATAAGGAGTTATAGCAACAATGTCTTCATCCTGTATAGTTACATTCATGCTGTCTGTACAATCGTTGACCGGATTAAGGTCACCTTCCAGGACCACTTTCCCATAAATATGCATCTGACCTGCCAAAGTAGGTGCCCAATCCAAAACATGCACGTACTCTTCCCCTGATGCTAAAGGTACTCCGGGTATTGCAGCCAACTCATTATTTGCCGTATCCAGCAATTTTACAGTATATGCAGTCTCAGGATTGTTTCCTGCATTTCTTACTGTCAGATGGTATTGGGATGATACTCCCTGTGTGGGGTAGATATTACCTGAAAGAGAAACAGCAGCCAGATCATGGGCAAACGCTCCCATGATCTGTACATTATAAATGTACCAAAAATTTAAATTAAAGGTTGTCCCACCATGACTGCGAAATTTCAATTGAACAGGTTGACCTTCATATGGCAATAAAGAAGTCACATAATTCTGTCCGCCATATGTACCCCAATCATCATTATCATCTGTATTCCAAGACCATAAAACTGTCTCAATTTCCTCATGTATGATTATTATTTCCAATATTTCAGCATTATCAGTGGTATAATCATCGAAATACTGACTGATCACCAAGTCACCCACATTGATCGGCAGGTTTATTACTGGAGATACAGCAGACACATCATAGTTTGTAATTGCAGGACTCCAACTCAGTTTTAAGGCACCTTCAGTTATAGACCAGTTTTGCCCTAAAGTCCAAGTTCCGGGATTAGTTGCAAAAGTTTCTTCCCAGATAGCCGATTGAGCATTTAAATTGATAAACAAACTAATAAAAATAACAATTAAAACCACTAAAGGCATTCTTCTGTACATCGTCCCTCCTCATATATCAATTACTAATTCAGTTTTTAATATTATCAATTTTAATTGTTTTGAATTAAGGTGTCAATATTTATTAATTAAGGAGGGAACAAATGTAATAAAAATCTTAAAATATATCAGGGAAACCTTTTAATCTTCCTGAACAATTGGCAGATAGATCAGAAACTCTGTGCCATAATCAACCATGGATTTGACTTCGATTATACCGTGATGCAAATCAACAAGTCTTTTAACAATTGATAGTCCCAATCCTGTGGAGACTTCTCCTGCGGTTCCTTTGCGGCCAACTTTAGTGAATCTGTCAAAAATATAGGGAAGTTTGTCTTCCGGAATACCTATTCCATTGTCTTTGATCGATATACAGCAGTGTTTTTGGGCATTTAATTCGACAACTTGCGTAGCAACGATTATTTTCCCGTTCTTGTGAGTAAACTTTATGGCATTCCCGGTCAAATTATTCAGAATTTGCCAGAATCTGTCATTGTTTAATAAGACTAAAACAGGTTCAGGACAGTAGTAAAACTCACAATTTATACCCTTATGTGAAGACAGAATTTTCAAATTTGTCTCAAACAAACTAAGTATTTGATTAAGATCACATGAGACCAAATCTAATTCATAATCATAACTGTCCAGTTTATTGGCATCAAGAATATCATTAACCAGTTCCAAAGCCCTTAAACTACTGTCATTGATCACATTAAGGTATTTATTGAGTTTTTCATTTAACTGGAGAGCTTTGATCTGTTCAACCGAGGTTTTAATGCCTCCAATTGTATTCTTGAGATCCTTGGAAACTATGTTTAGAATGGCATCTTTAGAATTATTGATCTCTTCCAGTTCCTGCTTTTGCAGTTCAATCTTGTTATTTGATTTAATGAGTTCGTCATTCTTTTGTCTGTACAATTCTGCATCTCTCTTTTGCTGTTCATATTTAAAATTGGATTCAATATAAGCAGTTTGCAGGGAAAGATTTTCATGAAAAACCCGATGTTTTATTTCGTTTTCTTTTTTCAGAAATTTGACAGCATTCTCAAAATCAGCATGTGCTTCAAAGAAATTTCCTAAACTATGATAGATTGTGATTATAGTGTCATTATCATCAATATAATCCATATACTTCAAAGTTTTATCATAATATTCTCTTGCTTCTGCGTGCATTTCGGATTTTTGATAAATGAAACCGATATTTTTATAATACAAGGCCAGGAGTGGTTTATAATCTGCATTTTCTGCATAATTGATAGCTTTTAAATATAATTGGATCGCTTCACCATAATATTCCTGATCAAGATAAGCATCGCCCAGATTCCCGATATTTACAGAGCGTTGATAACTATTACCCAACTTTTTATTGATACGTTCAGCTCTTTTCAGATAGCCCTTAGCTAAGGCAAAATCTTTTTTCAGTCTGTACAAACAGCCTAAATTGTTATAAGCATTAGCGATTTCCTGGTGGGTTTGTCTTAATTTTAATTTGATTTTCAGAGCTTTTTTGGAATATTCCAAGGACTTATCCAAGTCTCCCACGCTTTTATAGATTGTAGCAACTGAATTAAAGGATCTACTTAGTAAAAGATTATTTGGTCTTTTTTGTGCTAATTCAATAACTTCGAACATCAGATCCAGAGCATCATCATATTTTCCGAATTTTGCGAGTACTATGCTTAAATTGTTAAGAACTTCAACTTTCAGATCAAATTTAAAACAATCCTGAAGTAATTCTCTGGCTATATTCAAGACCTGAGTAGCTCTGATATAACTGCCTTGCAGAGTATAGATAACTCCCTGATTATTATATGCTTCTATGATTCCAAAAGTATAATTCGCCCGGACAGATTCTTCTAAAAGATATGTTGAAAAATCCATAGCAAGGCTGTAATTGTTTAAATTGCAATAAGCTTTACAAATCAAATCTGCATACTTTATTTTATCCAGTGATTTTTCAGACTGATTAAAAGATAGGATCAACTGGTTAATTTGATTATTCATTAGTTTGTCCCACCCTCGATGACAAGGGGAAATCAATATAAAAAATTGTTCCTACATTAACTGTACTATCGATGGTAATTTCAGCATTATGTAAATCAGCAATCTTCTTAACAATGGAAAGTCCCAAACCTGTTGATTCTTCGCCTTCAGTTCCACGTCTGCTGGCTTTAGTAAACTTTGTAAAGAGGTTCTGTCTGAGTTCTTCCGGAATTCCAATCCCAAAATCTCTGACAAATATACGGCAATAATGTTTATTATACTTTATAGTTTTTTGAAATCCTACCTGGATTGTTTTGCCACGCTCTGAAAACTTAACAGAATTCGTAACCAAATTCAGCATTATCTGACGAAATCTGTCGGAGTTAACCTGAATATAGCAATTCATCTCAACAGGTAAGTATTCAATTGATATGTTTTTGGTCAAAGACAATTGTTTTAACAAGGGAAGAATTTCGGTAAATAAGCCATGTAGATTATTCTCATTAAGTTCCAACTCAAAATTCTGCAGTTCAAGTTTATGTGCTTCCAATATATCATTTACAAGATCAACAGCTATCTTAGTATAACCCTTTATGATGTTCAAATAAATACTTGCTTCTCCAGTAGGATTAAGTTTATCAATAATCTCTGTTGCTGTCAAAATTCCTGCAATTGCATTTTTCAGGTCATGAGATACAATATTTAAAATAATATCTTTGGAATTACTAAGTGATTCCAAATCTTTATTCTGACTGGCAATCAGCTGATTAAAAGTATCCAAAGCCTCATTTTTTTGCTTATAGATTTCTGCTTCACGTCTTTTCTTCTCAAATTCCTGTTTGGAGTGCAATAAAGCAATTTCATTTGATATTTCGCTGGTATAAATACGGTTTCTGATCTCAAACAATTTTTTATAATAGATGTAAGATAATTCAAACTCCTTTTCTTGTTCGAAAAAGCTTGCGGCTTCGGCATAAAGAGTTTCCAGCATAGCTTCATTATCCATGTCTTTTGCTAAATCCAGAGAAATCTGGAAACACTCTCTTGCAAGATTTTTATGTTCTTTCAAATTATAAATTATACCCATATTAATTAAGGCAGTAATAACTCCATTCTTACGGTTTATTTTGGCACAGATTTTAAAAGCTTTCAGGGAATAGATAATAGATTCATCGTATTTCTTGATTTTAAACAACAAATTAGCATAGTTGTTATATGCTATTGATAATAATTTATGGTTCTTTGTTTCTTCCCAGATTTTGAGTGCTTTTTTATAATATCCTTTAGAAAGGGTTAAATTGTCCATCAAGTTATAGACGTTGGCAAAATTGAAAAATACATCACTCATTTCCTGCAAGGTCATTTCCTTATGTAAGTGATAATTTTGCTTAGCGTATTCCAATGCTTTGGGAAAGTTTTGGATCTTTCTGAAGACAGCAGATAAATTATTCAGGATTCTCATTTCTTTGGTTTTTTGTCCTGTCCTCTGGGCAATATCCAAGGCTTTATAAAAGTTTTCAAAACTTGTATAAAAGTTTCCCAGATGTCCATCTACAGAACCTAAAGAAATCAGAAGGTCTATGTTTGGTTCCGGGTTGTCTTTTGCATAATATTCCTCAGCTTTGAGGAAATAATCTTTACTTAAATTGTTCTCACCTATTCCAAAATAGCTCATTCCTATAACATGATAGGCTAAGGCTATATCTTTGAAATGGTCTGTTTCCAGAACATTCTCCAAGGCTGCAAAGGCATAGGAACGGGTTTTACTGTAATCACAGAGCTTATAATACTCAACAGCGATCTTGTACTGGATCTTTGCTTTTGCTTCCGGAACACTAATATTGTCCAATTCTCTGAGCAGGTTTTCCAGTGCTATTGTTTCTTTGACCACTTCTATTTAACCTTTTTTTTCCATTGAAAAAAGTTAAGTTGGCCTAATATCCCTACTACACATAAATATATTGGTTGAAAGATAAAGAATAGCGGGAAAAAATATCTTCTTTTAGGATCTGATTGAAAAACCTGATATACTTTGTTCATATAGATCAAATCATTAAAAAATTTAATTAAAAGTATGACTATTGCATAGCCCGGTGCTTTATAAAGAAGATAAAAAATGCTTAGAAGTAAAATAAATAATGTACTCAGATATAAAAACATTTCCAGATTAAGAAAAACCTGCCATTTCATGTTTGAAGCCCAACGCGAACGTTGATTCACCAAACTCTTCAAACTGCCTATAGGCCGTGTTAAGACAAAAGAAGAAGGTTCAAAATTAAACACTATTTTCTTACCTGATTTGCGAAATAACTGCATTAAATTTACATCATCACCAGATAACAGATGCTTAATTTTCTCCAAACCTCCAACTTCCCGATAATCAGACTTACGATATGCCAGATTTTGCCCGGAACAGGAAAAATACTTCTTGGCACAAATTGCTCCCGCAGCGGCACCAAACAACTGCAGGCAGTCAAAATATTCATACTTTTGCACAAAAGCTGTTTTATTCCAATCCTTCACCCAGGTTGTTGATAAACCAACAATAAAGTCAGCTCCTTTTTCAAAAGAATTAACCATACTGTTTATCCAGTTCGGTGTTACCAGGCAATCGCCATCTGTTAAAAGGATGTATTCATTCTTACTTAGATTTATCGCCTGAATCAGGGCATTCTTCTTATATGAGATCACTTTATCTCTGTCTGTCACCTGATGATAGACTAAACCCGGAAAGTTATTCTGATAATCTTTGATGATTTTGGCAGTATCGTCTGTAGATGCATCATCTGCTATTATTACCTCATACTTATCTGCAGGATAACTCTGACTCATAAGGCAGGTAAGTAATTGGGGCAGGTTCCTGGCTTCATTCCTGGCAGCTATGATTACAGAAACTGCAGGAAGACTTGCTTTTTTGACGAGAATTTCCGGCTTCCTGTTCTTCAATCCCTGATAAAACAGCCAAGTGTAATACAAATAAACCAGTAAGCACACACCTGAACCTATTAGCACATAATCAGTATAAACATTCATATTTAATTCTTAATTTGAATAATAAATTTAGACTTATTGTTGGTTCGGTAATGAGTTGGATAAAAATTGTAAGCAGTGGAATCCGAGGATGAGGTGGGCTGTGTTCCATCAATAAAGTACTCCTGCATAATATTTCCGCCACTCGCATAATGTCCGGTTTGTCTGTTTATAGTTGTCGTTACTAAACCTTCCGGTTTAACAAAAGTATAATCAGAAGCCTCTTTTCTTCTTGTATATTGCATCACAGCTTTATTCATAACTGCAGACCACACAGGTGCCGCTACTGCTGAACCTGTCTGTCGATTACCCATGGGTTTATTATCATCAAAACCTACCCAAATCCCGGTTACTAACTTCCGGTTAAACCCGATAAACCAGGCATCCCGATAATCGTCTGTTGTTCCGGTTTTGCCTGCTGCCGGTAAATGATAGCCAAAGGACCTTACTACATTTCCAGTCCCTTCATTCACCACAGTTTCGAGCATACTCGTCATTAAGTATGCTATCCTGGGATCCACCACCCGGATTTTCTCAGGTACTGGTCTTTCTAAAACATTGCCCAGCTTGTCTTCCACCCGGCTGGCATAGATTGGCTTCACCCTTTCTCCATTATTGGGGAAAGTCGTAAAGGCCGTGATCAATTCATAAGGAATAACTTCACACGTACCCACTGCAAGCGAATAAACAGGCAGGAACTTTGTTGTTAAACCAAAATTCTTAGCAGTAGTTACTACAGACGATGGACCAATATCCAGAATAGTTTTAATCGCATAAACATTTTGCGATCTCTTTATTGCGTCTCTTAGTCTGGTATATCCATAATAATGATTATCATTATTTTTTGGCTCCCAAAACACCGTATCACTCTGCGTAAATATTATGGGTTGATCCTTGATTACAGTCGCGGTAGTAAATCCTTTTTCCAGAGCTGCTGTATAAAGGATCGGTTTGAAAACAGAACCTGGTTGCCGTTTAGCCTGCATTATCCGGTTGTATTTGCTGTGACTAAAATTTCTGCCCCCAATCAATATGCGGACATAACCGGTTTCAGGTTCAATAGCATAGATCCCGCCTTGCAGATAAGGTGTAAAAATATTGGATTTCTCCCGGTGAAAATCTTTTAATTTAAAATCATAATCATAAATATCTTCCAATCTGGATAAATGTTGAGTCAGAATTGAATCAGCATAAATCTGCAAATCCATATCCACAGTTGCATAGATTTTCAGTCCCCCGGAAAAGACCCGCTCTGTCCCATATTTTCTTTCCATTTGCTGACGCAAATAATCAATGAAATAATTGCTTTTTTCTTTTTTGCTTGTTTCTTTAGACTGACTTATAGCAATCTGCGATTCCAATGCTTCTGAATATTCTTCTTCTGTAATCATTTTCTTATTAAGCAATTTGTTAAGAACCAGATTTCTCCTTTTGATAGCTCTTTCCGGATGGTTGAGGGGTGAATAATACTCCGGTCTCTGAATCATACCTACCAACAGAGCTGATTCTCCAATGGTTAATTCACTTGCCTTTTTACTGAAATATCTTAGTGACGCAGCCTCAACCCCGTATATTCCGTTTCCCCAATAGATCTTGTTTAAATAAATCTCCAGAATCTCATTCTTGGAAAAATTCTTCTCTATCATCACAGAAAGCATGGCCTCTTTGATCTTCCGGGGCATTTTCTTATCTGCAGATAAAAACATATTTCTGGCTAATTGTTGTGAAATCGTCGAAGCACCCTGAGCAAAATCCATCCGCTGTACATCCACAAAAACTGCTCTTAAAGTACCCAGCATGTCCATGCCCCAATGCTTATAAAAATCCTCATCCTCAATCGTGATTACTGCTTTGATCAAATGGTCCGGTAAATCGTTATAAGCTGTCAATTTCCTGTATTCATATGCAAAAATATGAATCAACTTGTTATTGGCATCATACACTTCTGAACCTGCACTTACCTGATAATGCTGTAACTCACTCAAAGGCGGTAACTCCCGACTGTAATACCAAAAAATACCGCTGATGATTCCAAATACCAAAATACTTATCATAAACATTTTATTCAGATATTTCCAAATTAAAGATTTCATAACATTCCTTTTACATTTTCCTAAGCATGATTGTACACAAATATCCCATGATCATACCTGTAAGTAATCCAAGCAAAATCAGGATTGGAGTCAAATAAAATATTTCATTTTCTTTAATTAGAACAAACCTGACGACAATTATCTGAGTTAAATTGTGAAAAACAGCTCCCAGGATGCTGATTCCGATAGGACTGAACTTCAGTTTTGTTTTAAGAAATAACACCATTACCAAAAAAGCAATGAGGCTTCCGCTTATTGACATCAAAGCCGTTGGACTCAGCAGCGTCCCTGTAAAAAAACCGCCTATCAGAGTTTTACTGATAACTACTATCAGAGCTTCTTTATAAGAATTACAATAAAGTAAAAATAAAACAACAATATTAGCTAAACCTAATCTGAAAAATGGGTAGGGTTTGGGAATATAGCTTTCAAATGTGTATAAAGTTACTGCTATTGCCGTCATAAGTCCCAGATAAATGATTTTTTCCTCTTTGCTCTTAAACAAATTCTCAGAAAACTTTGTACTTAAAGCTTGCCTTTCCAATTTAAATAAATCCCTTCTTCTTTATGATAGCCATCTCTATTATATTGGTGTCCCAAAACAATGCCTACACTTTTGTAGGAATACTTCAAACTGCTGTCTATGATATGTATGGAATTCGCTTGAGAAGTAAATGACCCTTGATAATCAGCATGAAACGAAATATTGCTACCCAAGTTTAAATCAAAATTCATACTAACTCCAAAAAGGTGCATCTCTTGCGGATTCCCATTATAATATGAGACAAATTTGTTTTTAGTATAACTGTAAAAAACTCCGGTATTTACATCGGGCATCAATAATACCTGATCTTGTAATATAATTGTGTGTTTATGCCCAAAATTTAACTTTTCCGGAGCATATGAATATTCTTTCTTATCACGTTTTGTTTGATAATAATTATTATTGAGGCTATACGTCCAATCATTATTTTTGTATTGAATTTGATGATAATAATCCTGTTTTTGGACATTATTCCAAATGTCCTGAATTTCATTTGCATAGGAAAATTGATTTATAAGGGAACTCTCTGTGAAATCCTGGGTAAAAGTCAGGGTTGAAATGTATCCGGAGATTTTACCCGGGTTGGATGTACACCTTAATTTATTACCAAATTGCAGATAACTGCCAGAAATAAAAATCAGTTCTGATTCACTACTATGAAATTCTTTATTCTTATATCCTTGTCCGACATTTTTTATCTTATCTTTCATCAACTGATATACATAACCCTGTGAGATATAAAAATTATTGGAAACCCTTTTATCTGCAAAACAATAAGTGCGATATTGTCTGCCTGTACGATATAAATTTGAGGTTCTTGTATAAATATATTCACAGAAGAAATTTGATTTGAGAAACTTCTTCAAATCTTTACGATAACTGATGGCATCCTGATTTCCCTTACTCTCCAGATCACGGAAAATCTTCAAAGCTGAGAAAGGTTTGTTGATATTGTTATAAAGTATGCCCAATTCCAACTGAACAGGTTCCGCTTCAGGATACAATTCCAAATAACTCAGAATATATGTTAAAGCTTCTTTATTGTTCCTGTTTTGGAGAAAATTGAAATAATCTATAACGACTTCAAAATCATCTTCCTGTTCCTGTAACAATGCTAAATAAGTATTCTCTGCTAAAACATTCTTTCCCATGTCCTGTGCCAATCTGGCATATTCCAGTTTCAGATCAAAATTCCCGGTATCTCCAATTGCTGCTTCATACAATACTTTTGCTTCTTCAAACTGATAATTGTCATAATAATATTGAGCCATCTGTTTAATCAACATTTGATTCGTATTAAACCTCTCAAAAGATAAGGTTAAGTATTTCCCATATTCTTCAGGATAGTTGCTCTGAGCCAACAGATTGATTAACAATAAACAATCATCGACGGTAAAAGAAGATGGCAGAGTATCTGCCACTGCTGATATTTCGGAAAAACAATGGATATTTGAACAGATGAACAATATAAACAATGCTCCAAAGATCTGCTTAATTATCCCTCCATTTCCGCATACATTGATCCTGTTCAAACAAATATTCAACTTCTCTTACTCCTCTTCCCTATTCTTCTCTTCCATAAATTATAATTCAACTTTGGTCAAGGAGTTTTTTTAAGAGATCTTTAAGGAGCATGAGCAGTCCACCCTGTATAACAACTCTGTGTGGATAAATGACTTTTTAGAGTGGACTTAGAAATAATACTTGAAAAAAATCAGCCTCAATTCTTTATAGTTTAATGAGTGAAAAAAGTATTAATGAATTAGTCAAAGAATTGCAAAGAAACCCTGATTTCCGGGAAGGTTTTGTCGTAAATAACTATTCACCTGCCCAGGAATCAGTCACAAACAACTATCCTTCAGCCCTTGATCCGCTTACCACAAAGGTCTTTCAAACCTCCGGGGTAAATGCCTTATACCAGCATCAGAATCTGGCTATCTCCCATATGCTGAAAGGTTCCAATGTCGCCATCTCTACAGGCACCTCCAGCGGTAAAAGTCTCTGCTATTTGATTCCCATTCTGGACAGTCTCATCAAAACCAAAACCGCCTGCAGTCTTTTACTCTATCCAACCAAAGCACTCTGCCATGATCAAAAAAACCAGCTTTCCACCTATCTTGAGACCCTCTATAATAAAGGAAACCTTTCTGTGGACTGTGGTGTTTATGACGGCGATACTGTCAGGGACGAAAGAAAAAGGATTAGAGATACAGCTCAGATCGTCTTATCAAATCCCGATATGTTCAACATCGGAATCATGCCCAACCATACAGAATGGAGAAGATTCTTTACTAATTTGAAATATGTGGTTATCGATGAAATACATGTTTACAGAGGGATCTTTGGCTCTCATTTTACTAATCTCATCCGCCGTTTAAAAAGGATCTGTAAACTGTATGGCTCACACCCCCAGTTCATTCTATGTTCTGCGACTCTTTCCAATATTACTGAATTTTCCTATAAATTGATCGAAGAACCCATAGAAATTGTTGAAGAAGATTTCTCTCAAAAAGGAGAAAAGCATTTCCTCATTTATAACCCTCCCTTTTTGAATAAAGAATTGGGCATCCGGCGAAGTTATCTGCAAGAGTCCATCCGCATATTAAGGTTCCTGCGTGAAAGTGATTTTCAAATCCTCTTCTTTGCCCGCTCGAGAAGAAACGTGGAAATGATCTTTTCTTATCTCGAAAAAAAAGATGAACCTGTGGACGATATCCGCACTTATCGCAGCGGATACCTGGCTTCCACCCGTCGGGATACCGAAATTGCCATGAAAAAAGGTAATATCCAGACCGTTATTGCTACGAATGCCCTCGAACTTGGTATCGATATTGGCGGAATTGATATCGTCATCCTCTGCGGATACCCTGGAACAATTGCCGGAACCCGTCAACAGTCAGGTCGGGCCGGCAGAAGGAATAAACCTTCTTTAACCATCTTGATCACAACCTCCGACCCATTGGAACAATACCTCGCATTTAATCCCGATTACCTCTTTAAGAGAGCTCCCGAACAAGCCCTCATTGAACCGGATAATCCCTACATCATTCTTTCTCATCTCAGCTCTGCCATTTTTGAGCTACCCTTCCGCATCGATGAAAAGTACGGCAGCCTGTCAAACCAACAACTTAATTTCTGGCTGAATTTACTCCAGAGAATGAATAAATCCAAGCTAAGCAACAATCGCTACTTCTGGATCTCCGAAAAGTATCCGGCCGAAGAGATTAGTTTAAGAATGGCTGACCCCAGCCAGTTCGCCTTAATGCACAATAATCGGATAATCGGCAAACTCGACAAACAAAGTGCTTTCTGGATGGCACATCCCGGTGCAGTTTATCTGCAGGAAGGTTCCATCTATGTTGTTGAAGACCTGGATCTGGAAAAAAGTCAAATCCTACTGCGTGAAGAAGATCCGGGCTACTACACAGAACATATGACCAAAACTGAAGTGGAAATCCTGGAAACTCTCAAAATAGAACCAACAGATAATTCCATTAAATATTACGGTAAATTGAAAGTGACTACTCTCATCACCGGCTTCCGTAAGATTCACTGGACTACCAAAGAAATTCTGGACTATGGCAAGGTAAATCTTCCTCCGAGTATCCTATTAACAACCGGCTATTGGTTCGGCCTGAATCCCGAAATTGTCGAAAGCCTGAAAGAAGATAATCAATGGTTTGATGAAGCCAATTACTATGGCAAGAATTGGGATAATGTCAGAGCTTCTGTTCTGCTCAGAGACGAAAATAAATGTCAGGCATGCGGTAAGACAGAACCCCAGCGTCTGGAAATCCACCATAAAACACCTTTCAAAATGTACCGCAACAAGGGCCAGGCCAATGAATTGAATAATCTGGTCACCCTTTGCCCCTCCTGCCACAAAGAAGCAGAGGCTATGGTGAAGGTACAAAGCGGACTTTCCGGCTTAAGCTTTATCCTGCACAATCTCGCACCCTTGTTCCTGATGTGTGAAAGATCAGATGTGGGTGTTCATCAGGAAGCAGTAGCAAATTATGCGGATCAGTTACCTGCAATTCTCTTCTACGATTCAGTTCCCGGTGGAATTGGGCTCTCCGAAAAACTCTTCTACTTCCATAAGGATCTTCTCGAGGAAACGGTAAAAGTGATCCGTCAATGTGAATGTTTGGATGGCTGCCCCTCCTGCACAGGCCCTGTCGCCGAGAATGGCTGGGGAGCAAAATCAATTGTTGACCTAATACTTAAAGGATTACTAAAATGAGTGGAAATGATTGGCAAAGTTTGATTGCCGGGAGCATGAGCGAAAACCTCAAGCCGGAACCTGTAGTCTTGTTCAAACCTCTAAATGAATATCTGGAAGGTCAGTATATCGGAGACAGCCGGATCTTTCTCCGCCATAAACACTATCCTCTTAACGAATTGTTCTCCGAGGAAATCGCTTTTACTCTCCCCGTTACCCTCAGAAACTATTCCCGTATTTTTTTACAAAAAGACTTAGACCCCGATAAAATCCTCTTCATTGACACTGAAACTACCGGGTTAAACAGATCACCCGGCACCTTTGTTTTCCTGATGGGTATCGGCCGGATCAAACATGACCAATTTATTATTACCCAGTATTTCGTCGAAGAAATGGATCATGAAATTCTCCTCTACGATTTACTGGAAGAGATTTTCCTGGAGGCAGAACTCTTTGTCTCCTATAATGGTAAATCTTTCGATGTGCCATTACTCCAAAGCCGATTGTTCCTGCAGAGTAAGACTATCAATATCAGGAAAATCCCTCATCTGGATCTCCTGCCTCTCGCCCGTCGTCTCTGGAAAACTCTCGTCGATTCCTTTTCACTCAGCAGTATGGAATATCGGCTCTTGAACAAAATCAGAGAATGTGAAGAAGATGTGCCAGGTTACCAAATTCCCTTTCTCTATGCTCAATATCAGCAGACTGGTGATCCGGTAGAACTTATTCCTGTCTTCTATCATAATCAGGACGATATTTCATCTCTGTTTTCTCTGTTTTGTATCATCAGAAATATCTTCGAGGATCCACATAAATCCATCGAATCTCAATGGTTAAACATTCTGGAATTGGGAAGATTATTTGAACAGATCCAGGACCATGATTTGGCTATAACTGTCTATGAGTATGCCTATGCTAAAAATCACCCTCAGGCAGATTATTATCTCGCCAAGCTATACAAGAAAAAAAGAATGCTGGATAAAGCTGTTCCTATCTGGCAACTCAAAAATGATTATGAAAGTCTGGTAGAATTGTCTATGTGGGCCGAAAAGAATAAAGACTATCCTCAAGCCCTGACTTACGCCAATACTGCTCTTAGCTTAATCGGTCAAACATCTCTGCTAAACCCCAAACTGATTGCTGAAATCACCAAAAGAATCGACCGACTCGAACAAAAAGTATAATAGCCATCCACCTTCAGGAGCAGTAATAGCCACAAAAGGCACAAAATGCACAAAAAGAGAACAATCTTAATAGTTTCAAAGAGTTGAAATGATTTAGAAGAGAAAAAAGTGAAAACCCTTTTCTCCGAGAATAAATTGTTTTATTATTCTAACCTCACAAAACTCCAAGTTACTGCATTCTTTTGTGTCTTTTGTGCCTCTTGTGGCTAATCTATTTTTTCCGAACTTTTTCTTCTTATGTGATTATTCCTCTTGACATTTATTTGCGATTGAGATTCAGTCGCAAATGAGAGGTGGACATATGGAAGACTATAAAGAAAGATTCTCCGGGTTCCTGAAAACCAAAGGACTCAAACTCACTCCCCAACGCGGGGTGATCCTCGATTGCATCTTCAATACTCATGAGCATTTTCATGTCGAAGCTCTTTTATCAGAGATCCAGAAAATCGATCAGGAAGTATCCCGTGCGACTCTCTACCGCACCATTCCCCTGCTTCTGGAATCAGGTCTGATCAAGAAATCAGAAGCTGTCCGGGAAAGCGTTAATGAAAAAGAATACTATGAACACGTGTATGGTCACCCCAAACATTTTCATCTAATCTGCACAAAATGCGGAAGAATAATTGAAGTGGATGAGCAGCAAAACCTCAAAAGAATGGTTAAGAAAATAGCTGAAAGTCATGAAATGACCATGTCAGACTATCAGATAAGTATCAAAGGAATATGTAATGAATGCCAACCCGAAAAATAAAGTAATAGCTCTGGCTGGAAATCCCAATTGTGGAAAGACGACTCTGTTCAATGCCTTTACCGGTTCCAAACAGTATGTTGGGAACTGGCCGGGAGTTACAGTTGAGAAGAAAAGCGGCTTTATGCAATTGGAAGATGAACAGATCGAAGTCATTGATCTACCCGGAATTTACTCGATTACCACCTATTCCACAGATGAGACGGTAGCCCGGAATTTCGTCATCAGAGATAAACCTGACCTGATTCTGAATATCATCGATGCAACTAATCTGGAAAGAAACCTGTATCTGACAACTCAACTATTACAGTTGCAACAACCGACCATTGTTGCGGTGAACATGATCGATCTGGCAGAGAAGATGAACTTAAAGATTGATCTGCAGAAATTGTCGATCATGCTGAATTGCCCTGTCTGCCCTATTTCTGCCAGTCGTAAGGAAGGGCTCGAGGAATTAAAAGCCATAATTCAGGAACGGTTGAATCAACCCGAAAAGATTGTTAAACCTGTTGTTATTCATTATGATGAGATCCTGGCTATTTCCCTGCAAAAGATAAAAGCAAAAAGCTCCGAACTGGCTATAAATAATGGCTTTAATCCCGAATGGTTTGGCTTGAAATTATTGGAAAATGACCCGGAGTGCTTGAATTACATCTCATCAGAGCTGGCCTTGGAAGTTGAATCAGAGAGGAAAAAGATCAGGAAGCATGTGAATATGGCTCCGGAATTACTCATTTCCGACAATATCTACGGCTTTATTAATGGGATCTGTAAAGAAATAATCCGCAAAGATAAGAAATTCAAAGCCAATCCTTCAGATAAAATAGATAAGATAGTTTTACATCCGTTATTAGGTATGCCGATCTTTGGTCTGGTCATGTATATTGTTTTCAATTTTTCCATGTCGTTGAGTCATCCCTTCATCAGTCTGATCGAGACCTTTTTTGGAGGTCTGTTCGTTGATGCCCCTTCGGCGATCCTGCTTAATCTTGGACTGCCGAACTGGATGGTTATTTTGCTGGCTGAAGGTATCGGTGGTGGAATTGAAACAGTAATGACTTTCATTCCTCCCATCTTCTTTATCTTTTTCTTTCTTTCTGTTCTGGAAGATTCCGGTTACATGGCCCGGGCTGCCTTTGTTATGGACCGTGTTATGCACTTTCTCGGCTTATCGGGAAAATCAATTATCCCGATGATAGTCGGTTTCGGCTGCACAGTCCCCGCAATAATGGCTGCCCGAACTCTTGAAAGTAAAAGGGATCAGGTACTGACCATGCTGTTGGTTCCCTTTATTCAATGCGGAGCCAAGATCCCTGTTTACACCATGTTTGCAGTACTGTTTTTCGGTGCCCAAGCCGGAATGATCATCTTTGGTCTCTACTTCTTGGGGATCATTTTTGCTGTATTCAGCGGGATGCTTTTTAAATATACTCTTTTCAAAGGTAAGATCAGTGAATTTGTCATGGAATTGCCTTCATATCATGTCCCTACCTGGAATGGGATCTTCATGCACACCTGGTTCAAACTAAAAGGCTTTATTTTGCGGGCAGGCCAGACCATTCTTTTTGTGATCATTCTCCTTACTATGATCAATTCCATTAAGATCTCTTATAATCCTGTGCTGAAAAAACATGATACCATATTAACCATTTCCGGTCGAATCATCACCCCTATCTTCAGTCCCATGGGAATTGATAAAGATAACTGGGGAGCCTCAGTAGCCCTCTTCACAGGACTCTTTGCCAAAGAAGCAATAGTAGGAACCATGCAAGCCGTTTATCTTCCGGAGGAAGTTGTCAACCAGCATAAATTCGAGTTTATCACTTTGCTGAAAACTTCTGCCACAACCTTTATACACGAGACTAAAGTCGCCGCACACAAGTTCCTGAACCCGTTGAGTCTGGATACAGAAGTGGACGAGCAACCAAACAGTCCCATCAGAGATGCTTTCAAAAACATTCACCAATTGATTGCCTACCTGCTGTTTATCATGATCTACTCTCCCTGTGTGGCAGCTATTGCCACAGTCCAAAAGGAAGCCGGGACTAAAGTTGCTGTCTTTCAGGTGATCTACCTGACACTTATGGCTTGGATTACTGCAACCTTATACTATCAGATCGCTGTTTTCACCAGCATTTCCTGGTTTTACATTTTGCTTTGTTTCCTTATATTTTCAGCTATTTTATTAGTAATGAAAAAAATTGAACTAGTAGAGGTGAAATAAATGATCTTCGGGAAGAAAAAGAACTGTCACAGACAGGGGATCTGCCAAAATACTGCATGTCCTGAATGTATAAACTTGAATTCAGCTCTGGAAGATTGTGAATATATCATTAATTGCAATCACCACCGCAAATCTTTTGAACTTGGTCTTTTCCGGGGAAACAGAGTCAGAATCATCAGTAACAGCTATTTCCAGAAGAATATGATCGTGGGAGTCGGCGACTCCCGGTATATCATTTCCCGCGATGTCGCTAAAACTATCACTGTGCAAGAGGTAAATAATTATTAATTATCAATTATTAATTATTAATGAGAGAGAAGAGAAATTATTGAAACCCGAAGGTGTAATCTTGTCAAATGAACACCAAGGGAGGAAAGGGTAATCAGTGGGGATGATACAGACTGCATTTGGAAAAGTAACTCACCCCCGGCCCATCTCTTGCAAAGCGAGGGGAGTGAAAAGGAACCGTGAAAAATATTGAAACCCGCAGGCTAGTAGTAGGGAACGAGTGGGCAGTGTGCAGAAGGCAGTGGGCAGTTGAAAAAATAACTGACACCTGACACCTGACTACTTGCACCTTAGTATTTGCCTGCGGGTTTTACTATTTCCATTATCTTGGAACGCTGGCTTCAGCCGGTAATTCTGTATGCTTTAGCTTACAGCAATCGTCCATTTAACCCCTGCCAACAAATGCTTGTCGCCTATTGTCCATTCCCCTTGTCCATAAAGTCCCTGGAGTCCATCTTGTCCATTTCTCAAACAAGTCTCTTGGGCAACTTTCAACTCACTTCTCAACTTTATTATCCTCTATTCTGACTTTTATCCTATCCTTTACTTTCAAGTGCTCATTCTCAAATATAACATCGATATTATAATATATGTAAATGAATTTACATTTTTCTAAATCCGGGGTGGAATAACTTTGATCTAACCCATAGTTATACTGTACAATTTCACGCGGACTTGCCGTACTGCGGTATATAGGAAGCGGATCAGGAAAAGTTGAAAACCATTCTTTATATTTGGACCAGGAGTTCTGATTTACAATACTCGAGTACTGGTCATGCATTGGTAATTGTTTTTTATTCTCATCAGTTATGTAAAACTCAATTTTTCTTATTTGAGGAATAAACTGATCAATACTATTCTTACTTACAGCAAGCTCAAAACTTGAATATTGTGCATCAGATTCCTTAACAAATATCCCATACTGAGAAAAAAAACTGTGTTTCTGATACAAGAGAATAGACTCATGTAATGTTGAATCATTTACTGGCGGAATAGCAACAAAATTAATCCCATGAATTAAGGTTGTAAACCAGAATAGTCCACAAAGAAGGATAAGACATTTATTATTTGCCATAATCTTTACCTCGACAATTTTTAACATATATTTTTCGATTATAAAGAATTATATCACTACTGGAATATCTTTTAGAAATTTTATCAAAAAAGATATGTTGTCCCCCACATAAATGTTCAATTTCAATTTTATTCCTCAAGAGAATATCATTTGGGATTTGTTTTAGAGAATCTAAATACATATAAGCTGTTTCATTCCATTGCAAGGGATGGTAATAAACAAAAACATTCTTGAAAGTATTCCAATTAGTGGGTTGTAATTCAATGAAATATAGAGAATCCTCAGGATCATTAAAAAGAATTATCACATTTTCGGATCCTACTACCGGTATTGTGACAACATGTGTTAATTTAATATCCAGAGAATCTACTATATAAGGATAACCCATTTCTTGAGACGCATAAAGAAGATTTCCAAAAATTAAGATAAATAACACCATTACGACACTTTTATTCATTTTCATACATCCTTATATCTTACTTTTTCAGGTTGCTCAAAACTTATTATTGGTAACTCGCTAAAATGTATCTCAGCTAGGTCAGTTAAAACTTGATTAGTTTCTACTTCTCTGAAATAAAATCTACCATAAATTATTTAAATCACTCTTAGACTTAGGCATACTTCTCTCACCTCTTGAAATCATTATAGTATTATTTTGAATTGTGTCAAATAATTTCTAGATTAGGTTGCTTATATCAAAAATTGCTCCAATCTCTTCTGATACCCTAACCTGGACAAGCCTGAGCCAAAAAGGTTTCTTGTTGTCTAAGCTCCCTTTCCTAAATTCCCCTACATTGGAGGGGTGGCAGCTTGCTGACGGGGTGGTTAAAGCTTTCACACACTTTATTCCTATCTTAAACTATTAATATTTTGCCAAAAAATGAAAGAATTTAAGTTGTATGGTACTAAACAAATCCGTGAATCCGGAGTTTACAAGTGTAATAGTACTTTACTACCTCCGACAAATAACTGTCGCCTATTGTCCATTCCCCTGTCCATATAGTCCCTGGAGTCCATCTTGTCCATTATTAATTCTCCGCGTTCCTCAATCCATCTTTCTCCCACCGCTTCCAGACACCTAACTATGTGTAAAATAAAATATTACGCTAAAAAAACCTAATAATATTTTAATTCATTCCGATGAATAAGTGAAATTAAGAATTTATAGCTAAATGAAGAATAAGTGAAATTATGGAGAGTTAATGTATATTCTCATCGTCGATGATAGTTCTCAAAATTCTTATCAAATGAGGACTATATTTGAAGCTAACGGACACAGTGTTAATGAGAGTCCCAATGGTAAGGATGCTCTGGAAAAGATTCTGGAAAACAGGTTTGATCTGATCCTCAGCGAAATCCTGATGCCTGTCATGGATGGATTCAGCCTCTGCAGGATTGTCCGTAAACTTCCTGAGTTGAAAAAAACACCTCTTATTCTCTATTCTGCTACAGCTATTGATCCCCGCACCGAACTTCTGGCTCAGGAAATTGGGGCCGACCGTTTTATTCCCATACCCTGTGAATCTACATTTCTTCTTAGTACTATTCACGAAGTCGTGGCAGGAAAGAAATATCTAACAGAAAACCAACTCGACCCTCTCTTATTATTAGAAGCTGAAGTTTTAAAACTTTATCAGGAACGTATGGTCAAAAAGCTGGAGCAAAAAGTTGTTCACACAGAAAAAAAGCTTTTAGAAAACTTGGATATCCTCAATACAGTCCGTAGAAATGAAACCCTATTAAGCCAGGCCTTAAGTTTAAACAAGATCGGTGCCTGGGAATGGAATCCTCAAACCCAGGAATTGTTCTGGACCGAAGAAACTTTTCTAATTCATGATCTGGCTCTTGATACACCTATCACAGGTAAAACAAGATTCGACCTCAGTATCGCCTGCTATACTGAAGAAAAACAAGCACAAATCTCTGAAGCCATTCAACTTTGTCTGATTAATGGAGAACCCTTCTCACTTGACAGCAATTTCACCTCTCTGACAGGTCGCCAATTGTATATCCGGACAAAGGGCAAAGCCCTTTTCGAGAATAATACTATCATTAAAATTATTGGATCCCTGCAGGATATTACAGATGAAAAACAAGCAGAGATCCATCACAACAACCTGAAAGAACAATTGATCCAATCTCAAAAACTGGATTCCCTGGGCGAATTTGCCAATACAGTCGCTCACAATTTCAATAACAATCTCACAGTCATTCTCGGATATTGTGATTTAGTCTTGAATCAACCTCAAGAAAGAATCCCTCTCCAAAAAGAAATTCAGGAAATCATGAATGCCGGAAATTGTGCTTTAGATCTAACCCGGCAACTCCAGACTTTCAGCCGTAAACAGGAGATTAAGCCCATTACTCTCAATTTAAATTTTGTTCTTAATGACCTCGATAAAACCATTTACAGAGCTATTGGTGATAATATCTGCTTAATTTCCGAACTGGATGAGAGTCTCTGGAATGTTAAAGCTGATCCAACCCAAATGGAACAGGTAATCATGAATTTAGTAATGAATGCCAAAGAAGCTATGCCTGAGGGTGGGAATCTTTTCCTGGTGACTTCCAATAAGATCATCGATCAATCCTACTCAGATAATCATCTGGGAATTAAACCCTGCAACTTCGTCATGCTGGAAATCAGCGATACCGGTATCGGTATGGATAAGGAAACCGTCGCTCGTGTATTCGAACCCTTCTATACTACAAAAAATACCCCCCACAATTCGGGTTTGGGCCTGGCTACTGTTTATGGGATCATCAAACAGGCTGAAGGCTTTATCTGGGTCTATAGTGAACCGGGTAAAGGCACCTCCTTTAAAATTCTCCTGCCTGTAGCTGAAGATGAGAATATTAGCGATGACATCCCTGATGAGACCTCTAACCATGCTGGCAACGGTGAATTCATCCTTGTCGTGGAAGATAATGTCTATATCCGGGTTATGATTGATAAAATTCTTACCGGACTTGGTTATAAAACCCGCTGCTTCGAAAATGCCGAAATGGCACTCCTGAGTATAAATGATAAAGTCCTGATCCCAGATCTGATCATCACAGATATCATTATGCCGGGTATGAACGGCCGGGAATTCACTAATTTAGTCCACCAGATGTATCCCGGCATCAAAATCCTATTTATGTCAGGCTATACAGACAGCATTATCAGTCAGATCGGAGTTTCTGCTTCAGAGATCCCCTTTATTCAAAAACCCTTTACCCAAAAAGATCTGGCTGTCCAAATAAAAACCCTCCTGCAAAAAAATAAGCAAAGTTTACCATAAATCTCTAACTTGTCCCTATAGTCCATAATGTCCATATAGTCCATTCTTAATCTGGCACTATGCTTTAATTTTGCCAATACTCACTTCAGCAACAATAATTTCCGGGTTTGCGTCTCTTTGCCACATTCTATTCTACAGAAATATACTCCTGAAGTAACCTGATAATACTCCTGATCATAACCTGTCCAGGAAATATTGTATTGCCCCTGCGTCTGATCTCTGTCCATCAGCTTTCGAACTAATTGCCCCTTAGCATTATAGATCTCGATTTTCACATGAGTATTAACTCCCAATGTATAACGGATACTGGTCTGCGGATTAAACGGATTGGGAAAAATCGTGTAATTATGCAAGATAGGTTTGCTGTTCAATGCTTCATCAGCATTTGCGACATTATTCACCGTATAGATAATTATCGCTTGTAATGGACTTGCCACACTAGGATTGTTATGATAGATATACAAAGTATCCTGATGATTTCCTAAAACCGAAGGATGCAGGATGAACTGCAGACTGTCTTTCAGCATTGGACTAAAGTTAACAGGCATTTCATCATTGAGCGATACTTGTGGATTAGAGGAAACAAAATTGGTGATTGACCAGGTATTTGTTGCCTGATTCGTAACAGGAATACCGAATTGATAATCATGATTCAGTCCTACATTCAACAGAAAAGTAAGTGGGGGACAAAACCAGGAATTAAGTTCTGGTACTGGTAAAGAAGAAGATAAAGCTCCGCCATAAGCTCCCATATCATTACGTAAAGTTCCCTGCGCCGGGAAAAGAGCCAGCCCCGGTTGATTTGAATTTACAGGATCATTATAACCATCGGCAGGATCTCCGGTATCAATACAGGGAGAATCCTGATTCAAAATTAACTGACTATTTGTGAAAGATGCAAAAGACACCTGATTTCCGGTACCATTCAATATTTCATCAAGAGTACAATAAGTGACATTAGCCGCAGGTCCAAGTGTGGCAATACCATTACCATAATTCTGATTATTAGCCTGGATAATATTATTCCTGAGAGTCAAAACAGTTGATAACGCAACAATTCCACCACCTTTGCCGGCAGCATAAGAAAATTCCCCCGTCGCTTCATTCCCTGTAATTGTATTATTCTCGATTATCTTAGGAAGATTGCCATTATTGCTGTTTGCCCAGATTCCTCCCCCACCATAAGTAGCACAATACGGAACTGCCTGATAAACCTTATTGTTGGCAATCACATTATTCTTAACTGTTGCCCCGGCATAATTGAGTACAATTCCTCCTCCATACATAGCCCGATTGTTTACTATTACATTGTGCAGTATCTTCGGGTTGCCGTCTCCGGCACGGATCCCGCCACCTCCCGCACTGACACTGCCGTTGACTGTCGATATCGCTTCATTGTTGATGATCAGATTATTGCTGATGGTCGGTGATGATAAGGCTGACAAAATTCCCCCACCTTCCCGGTAAACTCCGGCACCATGCTCATCTTCCCAATCTGTTCCGGTTCCACCAGTTATCGTAAATCCGTTCAAAACAGATGTGGAATCCTCACCCGAAATAAACAATACCACACTGCCTGTGTCTGCCGATACACTGTTTGATCCGTCTATTATAGTATTGAGGATCGTAGTTGTATTATGATCATTGATATAATGACTGCTGACCATTATCGCCTTTCCCAAAAAATTGATATTCTCATAATAGGTGCCTGGTGCTACTAAAACCAAATCCCCATTTTCTGCTGCATTAATTCCATCCTGAATATTGGGGTAATCTGCAGGAATATTAATTGTCAGACTATTTAAACAGAAAATGCTGCTAAAAGCAAATAATAGAACAAAAACTATCTGTTTCATGTTTCCTCCTAAAGATCAAAGATCTGGCAAAATTCTTTGTTTTGTAAGAGATCTGCCAACATTTTCGGTGACTTGTTAAAGTCGTAAAAAGGCTGATCTGCCATGATTTCATTCTTTCTGATATCCATAAAATTATGGAAATGTCTGATTTTATTTTTAATCAATTCCTGCAATTTGGGCAGATTTTGTGGATTATAACTTAATTGTGCAGGATTGACAGCCTTTCCGGCTATCATTAAACTCAATTTATTCTCACACATACAGGGATTACTCTTGTTGAACTTTCCACAAGTTTGCTGAATAAATCCTCTCACTGCTTTTCTTGCCCGGGAAAGTATCTGCCTGAAATTGGCTGGCGTCATATTCAGGATCTCGGCTCCTAACAAAGAATCAACCGAGAATAATTCACCCAGAATGAAGATAATTCTCTGCTTTCTTTCCAGACACACCAGCATCCCCATAATACAATGAAATTTAACTTCATCCAACAGGATCTTCATCTCTACAGGATACTGATCAATCGCAGGAAGTTGGGTATCCGGAGAGGCAATAATAGCTTTACTGTACTTTTTCAGATTCTGATATTGCTTCTCTGCCTTGCTTTGCTTTACATTCAGGACATGATTTACCACCAGCTTATAAAGCCAGGTACGAAAACTGCTCCTCTGCTCATAGGTACTTAACTTGGTCATGATCTTGATCAGAATTTCCTGTGTTATGTCTTCAGCATCTTCCGGATATAAGACCATTCTCAACACAATATTGTAGATCCAGGCCTGATGCTTGAGCAAAATCTGCTCGAGAGCACCTTTATTACCTTCTAAAGCATCTACAATCAAAGCCTGATCATTGGATTGAACAGGATAATCCTTGTTAAAAGGGTTCAGCATAAATCCTCCATTTCATTGTTAACACTTTCTGCTTATTTAGACAATATTTTTTTCTAAGTGTGACATTTTTTTCTGGCTTGATAAAAAACGGATTGATTTTCTGAATTAAGTAAATTCTTTTTTTTACAAATAGACAGACATGATAATCACTTCAAATGAAATCAGTCTTATAGTGTATTGTTGGAATTGAAAAAGGGAGCGATTTGACGCCCCCTGAAAGATATGTTATATATTAACTTTGATGCGAATCATTTTAAAGTTAGCATCATATGAATACAGGAATGATACTTATCAATATCTCACATATGATACCTGAATAATATGCTCCATGCTAATGGTGCTGGACGCTAGTCCCTATTTAAGGAGCATTACCTTCTTCACCGAGTTGTATTCACCGGCATTCATCCGAATGAAATAAACCCCACTTGAACATTTCTTGTTATTACTGTCTTTACCATTCCATACCAGTTGGAAAGTACCCGGATTTCTTTCTTCATTACAAAGATTTTTGACTATCTGACCTTTGGTGTTATAGACATTAATGGACACATGGGAACGAGCAGTCAGATTGTAACTGATTGTAGTTGATGGATTGAAAGGATTGGGATAAACATTCACAAAATTGACTTTTTTGTTGGCAACATTATCATTAGCACCAATGATATAATCGAGTGTAATATTCAAGTTCGTCATTTGTCCTTCGGTGACGATAACTGTATCTGCAAAGGTTTCATAATCTGCTAATACTGCTGTAACAGTATAGATACCTGCCGGTAACAGGACACTATAAGTACTGTCATTTGCCGGAGATATCACCTGATCTCCAATAGTGATCACTACATTGGTAATAAACCCGTTTCCTCCGTTCAGAGCAACAGTACCACTAATACCTGATGGTTGTGCAATGACACCTATTGTGCCGTCACTATTTAAATTTTGTAAGTAAATTTGAGTGGTTGCAGAACGGGTATCTTCCCAGACTGTCACAAGCTGGTTATTAAAAAAGCCAGTCGTCTCCTGATGCACTGAACCTCCGGCTGAATTGTTCAAACTGACAAAATCATTATCCCAGACAAAAGTGCCATTAGCATTTAATTTGAAAGCTTTAATCTCATCATTGACAGTTGATCCATTTAATGCTGCCTGAAACAAAAAAACAATTTGCTGATTAACAACATCAGCACCTACAGGCATGGGTGATGAACCTCCTAAAGGAATGACAGGAATACCATTTTGCCCTAATAATCTGTTACCCAGTGAATCAAAACCCTGTACTCTTAAACCTCTTAAATTTTGGTCAGCATCTGTTTCAGACCAAAGAAGATAAGTGTTTCCCAACTCAGGATCAAAAGTTGTTATCGGATAAAAATGCTGTGTTGTCGAAAAACTGATTGGTTCAATACCATTTGCAACAAAAGCAAGACTGCCATCTGCAAGCACATGCTGGACATAAACATTTCTCATTTGATCACCATCTCTGTCTTCATACCAGCAAATAACAAAACCACCATTCCCGTCTGTGTCTGTAGAAAAAACCTGTGTCCAACTGGAAATACCGCCCTGATCCGTTATAACAGTAGGATTTGCCCACACAGGATTCACTGCTGAATCATATTTTTGAGCGTAAACAAGTCGGGTTACGGCATAAAATGGGCCAGTATCATGTGCATATTTCAAAATAAAAGTATCATTTTCCTGTGGCATGATCTGAGGCCAGGTATAACTAACATTTTCCTCGTGCATGATCAAAGGCTCAGTAAGAGCTATACTGCCATCAGAATTTATCTTTTGCAGTTTAAGATCTGTTTCTGTCATCCAGGCAACAATCACATTGTTCTGATCCGTAATCCCTAAGGTTGGTGTATAATCAGCCATAGCATCATTAGAAACAGCAATCCCGTCATTTCCCCAAACCATTTGCCCTTCAGGTGAAACCTTATATACATAAATATCCTGATTTCCCGTACGAACATCAAGAAAACTTACAATAGCATTATTTTGAGAATCAACTTTCATATCCCAGTCAGTCAACCAACTCATTTGGGTATGATTACTTACTAAAAGACCTTCAGGTGCAAATTGCGGAACACCATTAA
The DNA here is from genome assembly GCA_964419225.1 of uncultured Candidatus Cloacimonadota bacterium. Classification (GTDB taxonomy): domain Bacteria; phylum Cloacimonadota; class Cloacimonadia; order Cloacimonadales; family CAYQPF01; genus CAYQPF01. The sequence continues at coordinate 26,480 of CAYQPF010000033.1, forward strand.
AATTAAGTTTTTGTAACCTGACATTGTAGTTACCGGCTTCTGACGAAAACCATGATACCCATACATCTCCACTTGGACCATAGGCTACTTTCGGAATTACTTCCTCGCCTGTACCATTGGTTAACCTTAGATTTAATGCCGGGTCTTCTGGCCACTGAGAAAATAGTGCTCCTATAACAGCTAAGAGTAACATGACACTGACTAATCTCTTCATTTTATCCTCCTTATTTGGTTGTGCGTTTATATTCGTCGATTGTCATCGATAAATTCCAATACATCTCAAAAATTTCTTTGAGTGATATCGCAAAATCTTTATGCTCAATAAGAAGAGTTACAAATTTCAGGTCTGCACTCATCTTGTTTTGCAGGGCTAAAGATATGATCTTTTCATCAAAAATAAATAATTTAAAAGGCAATTTCTTCGCTACTCTGACATTTTCTCCCATAGTCTGGAAATATTCTACTTTTTTTAGGAAATCCGGATTATCTTCAATTTCATATAATGAGTTATAAACTACGCCTTTGTTAATACTCTCCCTCTCTGATAATCTAACTTCCATCGAAATCTCATTTTCATTCATGATATTAAAATTCATAGCATACGGAGGTTTATTAAAAGCTAATACACTTTCTTTCGAACTCTTTTCCAGGTTTTCAATTGTTTGTACTATACTTGATGTTGTATATAGTACCTTAATAAAATCAAAAGGGTTTTCATTCTGGTCTTCGTTGTGAAACAAATCAGAGAGTTTGGGAGTTAATGTTTCCAAAATGAGCTTTTTCTCTTCGAGCTCTCTATTTATGTTCAATGTTACTTTCTGAGGGTCAACAGCAGAATACTTCTTTACACTGCCCAATTGCTCCGTACACATATTATTCTTGATCAGGTTGGCGATGATCTGATATGTTTGAGTTCTCGATATTCCTGTACTCTTTGCTATTTCTGTGGCAGTACAGGTATTGTTTTTGAGTAAATGCAAATAAACCTTGGCTTCTGAATCAGCCATACCGATCTTAATAAGACTATTTAGTAGTTCCATTTCAACTCCTTTAAATTTGTAAACCACCTATTGACAACAAAGATAATGCAAATAAATTTGTTGTCAAGTGATTTATGACATATTTTTTAAAATGGTGCTCTGAGTCTTGAAAAAAGTAAAACGTCTGGTATTAAACTATCATTTAGGTGAACCTGCTATTTTTGAGTTATTGAAAAATTGAACATGCAATTATTCTGGTACATAGAAAATCTTCTGCAAAATGTTAGCTAATCTTCTAAACATCAGACACCCAATCTCGCCTGTTTTGTCCTTACCTGTCCATTTAGTCACTATCGTTTATTTAGTCCATATTGTCCATTCAGCTCCTTCCCCAAAGCAACTTGGAAAGGCTGATACTTTGTTCAAGAATAGGTCTTTCTCCATGGAACAGAAAGAGCAGATCGAATTACAGTATTTCCAGACAGAGAATGCTCTCAAAAAGGCAAAGATCCAGCTCTATGAGTGTCACGATTTTAACCACCATTATGCTACAAGAACAGGATCTAAAATAAAGCAGATATGCCAGTGACACAACTCTCTTTACCCACACCCACATTGAAATTCATCACCACTTATTAAAACACTTTTCTCAAAACAAGCATGACAATAAGCAATGCAACCTGTGCTGCTCAGAACATTTTATTCTCCTACATTCAAAAACTGGCTTTTCTCGACGGAATCCAATTGACGATGCTACTATCCACTCTCTTTGGAGTCATCACGATTCCACAGGCTCTCTTCATACCTCGCAAGTAAACAAAGATGGATACCATCAATAAAAATGTCATGCATGAAGTTGAGATCGAAAGTGCTTTGATCCCGGATTAAAGTTATCACTTCTTCTAAAAAAAGCTTGCCTCATTTGTAAAAATATAAATAATTGACGATAATATTTAATATATTTTGAGGTATATAAATGAAAAGAATCTTTATGCTTATTTTTATTATTGTGTCCAACTGTCTTATCGCAGTACAATTACCCACAAATGATTCTCTGAGAATTTCAACGGATAATAAAGTTGATATATCTTCTTTTATCAAAACAAAAAGTGATACTGAATTGTATGATATGGCAAAAACAGCAACTAACGCAGATAGTTTATTAGCTTTACAATCCTACTTAAGTGGCAAAAAGGATGGAACTCAAGGTAACGAAAAAACAAAATACTATTTCACAGGTCTTAGTACAGGTATTTTACTATTAGCAGGCAATTTTCTCCACGCAGGAAGTATCATAGAAATGAACAAGGACCTTGGAGTAACAATTCTTGTTGCAGGGACAGTACTACTTCCAATCTTTTGTCACCCCAGTTATAAGAAATTTCGTGGTTCCTCTCCTAAGACTATTTCACCTAATTATAATCCGACATATTATCAACTTGGATTCTATAATGGTAGTAGAGCAATTAATGCAGCATATTATAAAAAAGGCAGGAAAACACTCTATACTCCAATATTAATTGCAGCAATATTCGGTGGATTATCGGCTTGGGCATTGAGTCAACCTCGTGAATAGTAATCATTCCTGTCATTATTCCTTAGTTAAGGGGGGGGGCTTAAGCCCTAACCTGGACAAACCAGAACCAAAATCGAATTTTAAATAAAATTATTTGTTTTTCTTTATGATTATAGAAAGAGAATTTGGCTGAAGCCATTAGGGAAAGAGGAATATTTGTTTAAATATTAATCCTCCGGTTAAAACCGGAGGCTATTGATGAGGCAAGTGATACCTGATTTAACTTGGTTTCATAGTCTTTGTTCATCAATAGACCCGGTATTTATGCCGGGTATAAATAAACCCAACCCCTCACGGGCTTTAGCCCAAATCCCAAAAAAAATTCTGCCAAAAAATGAAAGAGTTTTAGTCGTAAGGTACTAATAAACTAAAATAATTATTCCCTGTTTTTTTCTGGACAAAAAAAGAAGGATTTAGATGTTTATCCTTGAGAATAATTTAGCCCTTGGTGGTTTTTAAAGGTATTAATTTGATTAAAAAATTTATTATATTGATTTTTTTGTTTTTAAGTATTAGCGATATACTTCCTCTGGAACATTTCTTCTATAAGAGAGTACCTTATGGAAGTGAAGCTCAATTTGGTCCTGCAACTCTATTCTTTAATGGTGCTTTTGATTTTTTGCGAAACGGTAATGTGCCCAGAAAAATTCAGGACATCCGTTTCCATAATGGTTTAAAACAGCTTAACAAAAGCCTGGAACACCCTATTAATACTGCATATACTTTTCAAGAAGATACGAATATCTCATTTTGGGTTCATCAGTGTTTTCCAAAGTCTTTGGACAAAAAAAGTGCCGCCTGGATTCCTAACTTTCAGTCTCATCTATTAGGGGAAGGAATGCTTACCAGAAAAGTAGCTGAATGGTATGATAGTCATCGTTATCCATATCCCTATTTTATGGGTATTGCGACAGCAGCTTTCTTTCAATATACCAATGAAGTAATCGAAATAAGCCCGTATAACAAAGCTTCAATCGATCCAATTGCAGACATCTACCTATTCAATACGGCAGGATATTTACTCTTTGCAATTAATCCTGTTTCACGCTTTTTCAGTGAAAAAATCAAAACAAATTGTTGGCTCCCGCAAGCTGTAATAAGTCCAGATGGATCTATTTCAAATGCTGGTGAATTATATGTTATGAAATTCAATCTTCCGTTTACCAGCAAGTATCAGGGATTGTATTGTTGGGGAAATGATGGTATTCTTGGCATTTCCTACAAAGGTGAGAATCAAAAGAATTATTCTTTTGGTTTTGGCCAAAAAGCTTCCAAACTCATGGCTGAAAACAATCTGCAAACACAAATTACTCCGAATATGGAGCCTTTTTTTGCTTTTTTCCTCGACAAAAACGAGTCCCTCCTGCTCAGCATTAACCAAACTGGTTATAATAAAGTAAACTCTACCCTCAATATCTACCCCGGTTTTCTCAATTCGAAATTGGGTTTGTACACTTCCTACAAGAAAACCTCTCATCTGGAAATTGGAATTACATACATACATTCCCCCATCGGACTGCAATACTAATCCAAAAATGAAAACTTTTTTATACCAACTCAAACAAATTATCCTCTGTCTCTTTCTCCAGCATTGACTATCTCGAGTGTCCTTTTATCCCGGATTGTGCAGTAGAGGTTTGCAAACTGGGTCGAAGATCGTGAAAAGTGAAGGTTTGCAATCGAACGAGGTTATATAATAAATATATGGTGAGTGAGATTGTAATTCCTTCAAAATCTCTTTCTCTAAATCTCTCCTGCCCCTGCATACTGCCCACAGCCAACTGAAATAGCTTCAGCCAGATTGTAAAGATTCTACTGTACATTTCGGGTTTATGTAATTGTTACGAAATTCTCTTTCTTCGTCACACAATACCAGCCAGTACTATTTTCTAATGCCTTATTCTCAGACCTGCTTGTAAAAACATATGACAGATAGATAAACTCAATATGTGGATTTCGTTGTAGATGTTTGCCAACTGTTTAGATAATCTTTCTGCTGAAAATCGTTTCATAATGAATCTGGCAGCTCTGCTCATAAAATGAACTTAAATTTGTCTGCCCTTATTATTTTACTTGACTGATACTAATAACTTTCTATAATATTTATTAATTGATTGTGAAGTTCATGTGTAAATAATTCTGATTACAAAATTGGAGGTTACTATGCGTAAGCTGTCATTGTTACTTTTTATTTTCTTGTTTTCATTCTGTTTAAACTCTTTGACCATCTCTTCCACAAACACTGGCGGATATTGGTCAGTCCCCTCAACCTGGGTTGGTGAAGTTGTTCCGCAGAGAGCAGATAATGTTGTCATAACCGGAGCAGTAGCAGTTGATGCTGATCTCTCTTGTAATGATCTGACCATTGACAATACAGGAATACTGTTAGGCACAACCAATTATACTCTGGAAATCTTTGGCAATACAATTAACAATGGCTCAATCATCGAAAACTTATGCCTGCTGAGTCTATCTATACATGGCTCCTTCCTGAATAATGGAAACTGTCATTTAAATCAGGCGAGTGTCCTGAATTCTTTTATCAACAATAACAGCTTTCTCAGCAACTCTCTGAATCTCTTCAATAACTTTACAAACAATGACACTACTACTGTAATATATCCGGGACAAATGGTTTTTTCAGGTCATACTAATCATCTTCTTATAAATTCCGGTACTTCTGTCCTAAATGCCAATATCACTGCTTCCGACAGCCTGGAAACTATTACACTCGGCTCAGACTTAACAACCAACAGTTCGGTATTCACAGGGAATAATTGTGTTTTCGTTCCGAATGACCATACAGTCAATAATACTAACATTAATTCTGTTAAGATTTCTACCTCCGGAAGTTTTAACAATTGTTACTTTCAACAATCTGTTTTGAACAATGTCAATTTAATCAATTGCTCTCTTTCAACTACAACCCTGAATAGTAATGTTTTACTCAGCGGAATAATTCCAATTGGATATGGAAACACTTTTAATTCTTTCACTATCCCGAATGGGACTACTATCCAACCTTTCGGAAACTGGGAACTCTTTTATAATTCTCCGGTTTTAACAACAACGGGAATCTTCACTAATAATGGTAAAATTGATTCTAATAACAACTGGTACACTCCTAACTATTATACCAGTATTTCCTTGAACTGCCTCGGAAATGTGATCAATAATGATACTATAATCGTTGCAAATGCTGATTTTATAGCAAATCTTGAAAACAATCTTATTCTGAACACCAATTCTATTAACAGTTACTCTAATTTCAAAAACATCGGGACAACAAGTTGCGTTACTTTCCACATATATGGACATCTTGAAAACTATGGCTTGATCAAAGATGGAACAATCTCAATATATGAAGGAGAAGTCCACAATTTTAAAAATACAGGTACAATTAATGATAATGTTCAAGTTATTGATGTTGGAGCTACTATCGTATTAGAATCCGATATCAATCTTAATGGTTACTCTCTTGAATTAGCCTACTGTACTCTTACTCAGGGAGCTTACAAGATCTCCCAAGCAGTTATCTATCACGGGAATCTTGTTCAGGGTATTATCGAAAACTCAACCTTGAATGGCTGCTATGTACAACAAAATACTACTCTAACAGGAAATATTGTTTTAGACTACAATAATACTTTCTATGATCAAACAATTCCTTCCGGGACTTATCTATTCCCCATTGGCAATTGGGGAGCTTATTACACCCCGGTAATTGTCACTACTTACGGTGCTTTTGTGAATCAGGGGCATATTGTCCTTAACGACTCCTGGTATAATAGCATTTACCCTAATTATTTAAATTTTATTAATAATGGCTCCTTCCAAAATGATAACTACTGCCATTTTGCTGCTATAACTAATTACGGAATTTTCAAAAACAACGGCTTTCTGTATGGCCATAATTTAACTGCTATGGCTAATTTTGAAAATCATGACTCCCTGACAGTTCTCAATGCAGATCTCAAATCGAATCTGCTTAATACCGGCTATCTGGTTAACAGCACCATCCATTTTTCCGGTCAAACAAATCACCAGATTAATTCTTCCGCAGGATATATGGTGGCTAATCTTATTACTGACTCCCTGGAAATAATTACCTTAAATTCTGATTTGGATTTGAATGGCGGAAGTTTTGATTTTGGTAATTGCTCTTTAAATGGTAACACTCATCAAATTCTCAATACCAACATTTCTCACTCCAATTTAAATAATGTCGCTGGGTTGAACCAATGCTCTCTCTCAAATTGCCAATTATCAGATATCACCCTCAACAACTGCACTCTCCAAAACACAACTGCCACAGCCCAAACTATCCTTAACGGCATGACCACAATCGATTACGGTGTTACTTTTAACAATGTCATCACCAATCAAAATGCCATTTTACAGCCAATTGGTAATTGGGGGGCATACTATACTCCTGTTAATTTAACTGTCACAGGTAATTTTACTAATAATGGTCAGATTAAACCTAACAGTTCCTGGTATAATTCTGCTTACCCTAATTTCCTGTATATTACGACTTCAGGCAATTTGTTCCAAAATTACGGTCAATGCTGGCTGGCTAGTTCTGTATTTAACAGCTCCTTCAAAAATTACGGTTACTACAATTCCAGCTTCATTAAATCCACTAACATCTTTGAAAACCATGATTCCCTTTTTGCAAATACCGATTCATTAGCTCAGAATCTCACCAATACCGGTCTCTTCAACTGCACAAACATGTACCTTACTCCCGGTTCTCATCATCTTGATCTCAATACAGGCATCTACTACGGTAATATCATTGTCGATACTCTAAGCACTGTTATCCTGGACTCCAACCTAAAACTGCATGGAGGCACTTTTAACCTCAATAATTGTACCCTCCAAGGTAATTCTCACTCCATTGACTCCACTGAAGTCTATCATACTACCTTCAATGGTATCTCTAATATTACTCACTCCGGCATCTGGTACAGCAATCTAAACAACATCAATGTTTCCAACTGTACCCTTCATTACTCACAAGTACAAACTCAAACCGCTCTGCATGATATAATTGATATAGACTACGGCGTCTCTTTTTCTGATCAAACAATTGGAGCCAATACTACTCTTAGACCTTTGGGAAACTGGGGAACACATGAAACTCCCCCTATTTTATCAACCTTCGGGAATTTTGTGAATAATGGCAATATCACAATCAATGACCAATGGTATAGTACTGCATATCCGGCATATCTCGCCTTTGATGCTTATGGAAATATGACAAATAACGGCACCTGGCTCAGCAGTAATGTTTACTTAAAAGGCGAAAATCCCCGTAGCCTTCATCTGAAAAACATTCAGGCCACTGTCATGCTCACTGATACTCCCGTTACTTTGACCGGCAATAACAAACTCAGAGATATTGCCGGGAATTCCTCTAATCTGACTATCGCTCCTAATGCCAGTTTAAAATATGAAACCTATGTCCCCGACGATATCCATAATTATGGGACAATCTCGATCAAACACACTGTGCAGGATTATATTTATAATGCTATCAGCTACCGTTTATGGTACTACTCAGGACAACCTTTATATGATGCAACAGATTCTGTAATGGTCAAAACTCACGGATCAACAGCACCTAATTTCCCCTATTCTATCCTTAACTGGTACGAACTCAACAGCTATATTCCATCTGTTAATCTTAACTATATCCGTTTTGTTTATCATAATACCAATGATTTCAATAATAACAATGAGAACAATCTCGGCGTTTATTATTCCCCGGATAATGGATCTTCCTGGTCCAGATTATCTCCTGATCTTTACACTATTGAAGTTCAGGATACTGTTAATAACTACATTCAAATCGCTAATCTGCCTTCCAACGGCATCTACGCCCTCTCCTCATATTTGGGTGACTGGGAAGCAAATCCAATGGTCTCGACTACTGCCGGTGCAATTACCTGCCCCAAACCTTTCATCTCCTGTTCACCTGTCGCAGGCAATGCCCTTTACCACGCCCAGGTATCTCTATCTTCCGATTTCAACCAGACCTACTCCGAAAAGTCTTCCTCAACTCCCGGTTTCAGAATGAACACTCTTCCCCTTAATACTACCTTCTACCTGAGAGCTAGAGTCGAAACTCCTTATGGTACCACAACCTGGTCAACTCCAACAACATTTACCACCAGAGGTGAACTCGTCCTGTCCTTGCCCGACACCCTCATCTTCAATGAAGATACTCCCTATTCTACTACCTTGATGAATTATATCAACTTCGCACCTGATGATTCCTTAACTATCTCCGGAACAGGAAGTCCACACCTTAATATCTCTTTCGAGAATAACAATCTCCATATAACACCAGCTTTAAACTGGAACGGTCTGGAAACCATCAGTCTTGCCGTTAATGACAATATCAATCCCACAAATGCCGGTATCAGAGTCAACCATCGTAAAACAAACAGATTTATTTTCAATTTCAGCATTCCTGTCAGGGTTCTGCCCATTAATGATCTTCCCGTGGCCTCTAATGTTCAGGTCAGCGGTATTTATCGACTCGGCCATACCTTGACAGCCACATATACCTTTACCGATGTTGATGGAACAGAACTCAACTCCCTCTGCCAATGGTACAGAGTGATTAACAATGTTAATAATCCGATTCCTGGTGCTAATACTATCTCTTATCTGCCTGGCACTTCTGATGTTGGATATCCCTTGCTTTTCTCTGTCATACCCAAAGATAATCTTGGTGCTGAAGGTACAATTATTTATAGTTCTCTTACACCTGTTATACAACCATATAATGTACCGGAAGGCTTGTCAGGTGTTCTTGCAGATAATAGTATAACTCTCCAATGGCTACCGCCAGTTCCTGATCTACAAACACGCAATAATTCCAATAAACTGGTTCAGGAAAACAGAACCTTGATCGGCTTTAAAGTCTATCGCAATTTCATTGCTATCGCTACCCTTCCCGGAACTCAAACCCAATACACAGATATCAACCTTGCCAATGGCACTTATTCCTACTATGTCACAGCTCTGTTCTCAAATCCTGACGCAGAATCCGGTCCTAGTAATACTGTAACCCTAACTGGTGTTGCAGAACAAACAGAAACCATCTTTATCACAGAACTCCATACAAATTACCCCAATCCTTTCAATCCTTCAACCATGATCAACTTCAGTTTGGAAAAAGCCGGGCAAGTCACACTGGAAATCTTCAATTCTCGTGGACAACTTGTTAAAACTCTCGTTAATTCGAATATGGTTAAAGGCAAACACCAGATTGAATGGAATGGAAGAGACTACAATAACATGAATTGCTCAAGCGGTATTTATTTATGCCGTTTAACTACTTCCGATAAAGTTCTCAACCGAAAATTGACTTTAATGAAATAGGGACTAGCTTCCAGCATATTTTTCTGGTATCATATGTGCGGTGCTGATACTAGCATTACAATAGTCGTATGATACGATCTTAAAAATTGGACTGGCGTCCAGCATTTGATTTTTATATCTCTAGTTAAAAGGATCTTAAAAAAATAGGGTAATTCAAAATTGCCCTATTTTTTTCTCCCCATTAATAATTAATAATTTATAATTAATAATTGTCTAATAGCTTTGCAAATGCTTCTTCACAAATCCAATACTGTCCACAAATGCCCTTGTTGCCTCCGGAAATAACGGTGAACAAACAGGATAACAATGGAATAAGCCTTCTCCCACAGTCAAGGTTACATCTACTCCGGCTTCCTTTGCTTTCTCTGCAAATCTGGTGGAATCACTCAGCAATCTTTCATTCCCGCCTACAAAGATCATCATTGGCGGTAACCCGGATAAATCTCCATAAAGAGGTGAAATTAACGGGTTTTCCGGATCTTCCAGCCCGCAATAATATTTGGAAAAGACTGTTTCAGAGCCTTTCCAGCAAATTGTGTCCTTTTCGTCATTTGTTTTTTGGGATTCTCCGGTATTCTTTAAATCTGTCCAGGGTGACATCACAACTACAGAAGAAGGAAGCGGACGACTCACCTGCTTGATAGCCAAAAGTGTGCTGAGAACTAATCCTGCACCCGCAGAGTCGCCAATAAATGTAATATTCTTAGCTTTAAAACCATTATCCAATAACCATGTATAGGCAGTTAGAGCATCTTCCAAGGCAGCAGGAAAAGGATTCTCCGGCGCCAAGCGATAATCAAAACATAAAGTTCTGACATT
>CAYQPF010000034.1:0-15757 GCA_964419225.1 uncultured Candidatus Cloacimonadota bacterium
CCCACCGGGAGTAGTTCCTACCCTGATATTATAGGAAAGACCGAGAACAGGAGTCTGAGCATCTGAGCCGGCATTCCACTGGAGGTTTACCTGATCAACTCCGACCAGAGAACTCAAAGTTGTGGGAGGAAGCGGAGCCGTATTGGCAACAGTGCTGATATTATTGAAGATTACATTATAGTAAACATCTAAATCTCTTCCGGTAAAGTGAAGATCGAGATCACCGTCGTTATCATAATCACCGAGAGTCAGGGTAGCATATTTAGCACCATTCATATCCTGCAGATACTCATAGGCCTGAGTTTGAGGATTGAATAGATAGACTTTATTAGTTAAAAGAGCAGTGGTATAGAGGCCGTTGACGATCAGGTCGAGGTAACCGTCGTTATTGAGATCGGCCCAGGCGGCATCGCCCTGTCTGGCACCTTCAGCTACAGGGGTGACAACTGCAAAATTATCATTTCCGTCATTACGATAGATTTTGATGATGCTGGCTGACTCATTGGAGGTAGAGCCTGTTACCATGAGATCGAGATCACCATCGTTATCATAATCACCCCAGCCGCAGCGGCTGTAACGGAGACCTGTAAAGGTTCCGGCTATTTCTGTGAATTGATCATTACCGGTGTTTTTGAAGAGTTTGGTAATATAAACTCCGGAGTCGAAAGAACCTGTTATGGCGACGTCCATATCTCCGTCTTTATCATAATCACCCCAGACAGCATGGCCGTGATCAACACTGGGGAGGGTTGTCGTGACCAGGGTAAAGGATGTTCCCCCGTTGTTTTTATAGACATAAGTTCTGCTTTCGTTAGCGTTATTATTCCGGATTTCGCCGGTCATAATCAGGTCTTTGTAGCCATCCTGATTATAATCAGCCCAGTCGGAAGAGCAGACAGTGAATCCGGTGAATTCGATATTACTGTCCACAAAAGTATCATTTCCCTGATTAGTGTAGAGTTTAGCTGTAAAGACGTTGGAAGCACTTTGTCCGGAGACAAAGACATCCAGCAAACCGTCGTTATTGTAATCGACGAAATTAGAGGTGGAAGCACCAACTCCGATAAAGGGAGCAGTTAAATCAGAAAATGTTCCGTTCCCATTGTTTTTGATAATTTTTGTGAGTCCGCCGGCTCCGCCTGTTTGATATCCATTATAGAGCAGATCCAGATCACCGTCGTTATCATAATCACCCCAGTCTGCCCGGGCGAGATAGACCAGATTGGATGTAATGGTTGATATTTCAAAGATGTTTGCCAATAGCATATTCATTGTCACTAAGAGTGAGAACAGAAATATTATTTTCTTCATTATTCCTCCTATAAAATATGATAATTATAATAAGTTATGATTTTAAATCAAGTAAAATTTTGAGAAATGTGGGTAAATGAAGACGTTTAATTGAACGCGGATGACGCGGAACAGGCAGATGTACGCTGATTAGTTTAGCAAAGTTCCATATGTCTGGCATTTTTGGCGAAAGATCAAAAGTCGATATGGACTAAATAGACTAAATGGACTAAATGGACGGAAAATGAAAGAGGGGATGGGGAGCGAACCTGCAAATAGAAAAAACTGGACAAAGCTATGCAAATTTGTATAATAGTACCGATTTTAAACATATTAATAAGGGGAGGATAACATGATTGAGTTAACAGAAAAGCAAATCAAAGAGATCGCTTCTGAGTTGGAATGTGATTTGAAGGTTTATTTTAATTTGAAAACAGGAGAAATTAAGTCATTCCCTAATTTTGATAATTTTTTAGGAGATACGGAAGTTTGGGAAGAAGAGCTGGAGGATTTGGAGGAACACCGCTTGGATTACATTGAGTTTGAGAGATTAACCAGCAGAGATTCGTATTTAATCATGGAGGATTTTGCTGATACAGTGCATGACAGTAATCTTCAGGATAAGTTGTGGGAAGCACTGAGTAGATCAAAGCCTTTCAGGAACTTCAATAGAATAATTGATTATGCAGGGGCTTACAGGGATAAATGGTTCAAATTTAGAGAAGCGAAATATATAGAATGGGTTAAAGAGCAGCTCGAAGACATTAATGGAATTGATGAGTTTAAAGAGATTTCTAATGAATAATTAGCCACAAAAAGCACAAAACACAAAAAAAGAGAAAAGGGATTTGATAACATAAAGTACTATTTCGAAATTTTGTGACTTATGTGGCAATTGGAGAAAGCTTATAGTTTAACAAACACAATTTTGCGAGAATTGTTATACCGTTGAAAAAAGGCCAGATAATTAGTTAGGTTTCTGATGTACGAGTTGGAAGAATGATTTGGATTATTATAGATAGTCGTTTTTACATCAACAGAAGCAAGTGTTTTTTCGCCGTTACAGTTAAATCCCCAGAGTTCATTTTTATTATCGTTGCTTCCAAACAGGATGATTTGATTATTAATAAAATAAATTCCTGCAGGAAAATAAGGGATAGAATTCTGAATAGTCCAATCCTGGGATAATTTGTTATCTACAAAAATGTACTTTGTCAGAGTTTGAAAGTTTGAATCAAGATTAGGTGAAGCAACATAAATAGCATCATCCTTTACCAGATATTCAATCCCAGAAAGTCTTGGACTACGAAGGCTTTGATTTATGCTTAACGGATCATTCAGGTACTCTGCTACAGGATATACTGCTATTTGATTACTTTGTTTAGTAACAGAACTATAAAAATTGAAGGAATACTCTTTAGAAGTGATTGATTCATATAAATATCCGTCCTGGAAGGGAGTAATATTCCGGTTTTTTTGAAGATAAGGGATTTTTAAATCAAAATTAATGCCTACAGAGTCAAGCGGGCAGTTAAATCGAGAGTTTTTGGAGTTTTTAATACTCAAATTTACTAGTCCTGGAGATACGCGTTGAATTTCATAGTTATCCGGGACAGTTATAGTTAGAGCTTTTTTATCTATCAAAATATTGTTCCTGAAGCGGTAATAGACAAACTCTTTTTGAGGTGTAAGATAGTACAGATTGAAGCCCTGGGGGAAATTCATGGTGAAAGTACTCCAGTTATCCATGTTTTCAGCAAGATTGAGGATTATAGGTTTTGGATTAAGAAGAGTGCCTTGTTGGCTGAAATTGAATTGATGAACCTCTTTGTTGTGTTTTTGGGTAAACAAAACTGTTACAGTTCCGTCAGTATTCGAAATTACAGAAAGACCTTTACTGTCATTTGGTTGATGATTATCGGTTGTATAAAGCATGCTTGTCAGAGTGCGGGTAGTTGTTTGATGAAAGGATTTGTCGATAAAAGTATAATTCAAAACAATCTGGTTACCTATTTTTTCTGACCATAAGTAGCAGAATCCGGCCGTGAATTCACAGATTTCCTGATGAATAATAGTTGGTGGGTTTGTTTTTATGATCAGGATATTGTCCTTTGAAAGTGTTTTGGCATTTTTTACAAAGTTAAACTCAAGCTGTTTATTTACCTCAGAGTAGCCAACAATCAGAAGTTTGTTTTTAGGAAGAGAAAGCAGAGTAATTTTTTCCAGGGGAGTGGTTGGGGGTAAAGTATCTTTGGAGGAGAAAAGAAGCTTTCCATTTTGGTCAATAAGATTAAACCCTTTTTCCATACTGTATTTATAAGCAAGATTTCCATCTGCCAATTTTAGAATCTTATAAGTGGAATAAGTGTTAATGTCTTTTACCAGGAGGTCTTTATTAGCGGTAAACGTTAAATTTTTGTCGAGAATTGAATGGCTAAGTGCAAAGCTATAATTTTTATTTTGATAATTCTCTGAGGGGAATCTTTTCATAATACTTAAGGTAAAATGATCATTATCCAACGGAGTGATTTGGGCATTAATGTAGCTGGCCGGATCATCGCTGGGTAAGTTAGCATGGTCGAAAGTGATGCTTTTGATAGTATTCAAAGAGGAATCAAGAACTGCAATGGTAGGCCCCCAAGGGTCGCTTGATGTTAAATAATTTAGAACAAGATTATTGCCCAGGGTAAGAACAGAATAAGGTTTATCAATTGTGAAGGCTCTGTTAATGAAGGTTGTTTTGCGGATTTTGCCTATTTTACTGAATTGAGTAATTTTGAACTCATCTACTTCGGGGTTATAAAACAGGAGAATATCATCATTTTTTTTCAGGGCTTTGATGTTTGCTACTCCGCTAACATGTGCGGTTATTTGGTTTGTCCAGAGGAGATCATCATTTTTAGCATGCAGATCAGCTATAAAAACAAAGCATCTGGTGGTTTCGACATGTTCATACCTGGTAGGCCGAGATGAGATCATCATCTGTGCCGAATTAGACAGAGTATTGAAGTGATGAATATAGCCGGGAAGCTCTTTTTGGGCGACAAGAGTGAGGTATGATCCATCATCAAAGAACTGGATACTGAATTTTCCTAAATTATCAATATTGTTAGCGAGAATCCGGGCATTTTCCCAAATTTTTTTCCCCATGAGATCGTATTTTTGCCAGGAGATTGTGTAGGTAGAATCAATTTGGGAGGTCCAGATGAAATTGATCTCATTCTCTGCATTAATAAATATTTGAGGTGTACCCTGAGCAACTGTATGCTGATCAAATTGAAACTCGTGGTAATCCGGTATTGTATTATCGGTGACCAGAATCGGTTCTTCCTGGATGGGGTTATTTTGTTTATCATAAATATTAAAAGCGAGACTATTCTGGTTTTCAGAACTGTATTGCATGACGATGATAATTTTATCCTGACAGTAAAAGCTTTGAGTACTGTTTATACGACAGGAGAAGGCTTGAGGAAAGACAATTTCACTAATCTCTACAGCTTGGAGAGAAGCAGTAATAATTAACAGCATGAAGCACAAAAAACTTTTCATAAAATAACTCCTATTTCGACAAAAGGGCTGACGTGTGAGTCAGCCCCTACAGAACTGTTATCCACGGTACAAGCCGGGATAAAATTATTTACCGATTAACCCAACTTCTTTATGCTTATCGAATTCAAAGCCCTGATTGGTAATTCTATTGACGAAATATTTGTTATTACTAGACCAAAACATGAGGACAGAATCCTTTTTATCAGAGAAAAAGTGCATATTATAATACAATGATTGGTTAAGGTAGTTAAAGTTAGGGGGAAGGATCAGTTTATTCTGTTCATTTTTAGCTTGCACAATAAAGTTTGTAGTTCTGGTTGAAGCTTCCCCAAGTCCGATACAATAAAGGATGAAATTATCTTTGAGTTTGTAATTTTTCACAGAAAGCGAGGGAAGATTACTTTTTTTTATTAAGATACCCTGACCTAATTGTTTAGTATTCAGGTCATAGGTATAGGAAATTATTTCACTTTGATTGTTGATTGCAGCTAAACAAAGAGTTATTTCAACGAGATTGGGAGAATTTTCCACAAGAGAAAAATCAGTAATTCTTTGATATTGATCAGATAAAGTGATGATTTTTTTATCAACATTTCCGAGTGAATCCACTTGCAGGAAGACGAAATCTTTGTCAATCAGGCGAGGGATAATCCCGACAAAAAGCTGATTATTGACAGTAGTCATTTTGAGTTTATAAGCATCAAACAGGCTGTCACAGATGATTTTATGAAAGGGGATTTCTCCGTTTTGATTGATTTTATAAAGATGTAAGGGTGGTCCCATCCCGTACATCAGAAAGGCAAAATTCCCGAGTGAGAATGTATTGTACTTATAATAGTTCAGATTAGTAAATTCTTTTTGATAGATTCTCTTGTTAAGTTGACCGTCTTTATTGTAAAGATCAATAATCACATTAGTTTTATTGACATTTTGACTGGAACTGCTCCGTCCAATTAATCCATTTGAGAAAGGTAATATCTGTGATAAATCACTACTAAAAGTATTTGGAATGAGGGGTTTTGTCCAAAGGTATTTTCCTGCATAGGAGCATCTTAAAACCTTTTTATCTGCTTGATTATAATCGCTGGAAAACTCAACCAAGAAAGAGTTGTTATCAAACGGAATAAGATTAATCGATGAACGATTGTTTATATCTTCTGAAGGAACAACATTGTCAGCAATTGTATTTAAGGTGATCTTATCCAAAATCAGCCAATGAAATTCCTGAGCATTGTCGGCCTGAATTTTGCAGAATAAGTGAATTTGGTTGTTATGTTCAAGAAATTGAGTGTTATCATAACTGAATTTTTCGTAGTTTCTGGCAGAAAGATCGGAAAATGCTATAAAGCAGATCACAATAATGGATAAGAAATTTAGGATTGTTTTTGAAATATTTCTCATTTTTATCTCCTGGTTAATCAATATCTATAAAAGTAAGTTTTCCGAATTTGGAACTTTCCGGAATCAGGACAAGGCGTTTTTGACCCGGCTCTGAATTTCGTGGGAATTGAAAGCCTGTGGCACGATTTACTTCTATGACAGTCTTTGCAAAGGGTTCTTTACCTTTGAGATCAACTCCAATAAGGTTTAGTTTTTCACCTTCATATGAGATCAGTAGCAAATTATCATTAAAAATATTAAGTAGAGGATGGGAATTTGCTAAAGATGTGTCATCGGATTCATAAATCCATTCGGATGTAATATTCCCTTTTTTGAAACATATTTTTTTGAATACTGTTTTACCATGTGAATCAGCATCGGAGTAAGCTAGGTAAAGCTCATCTTTGTAAACCAGGTATTTCATTTTATCAGCAGTGAGAAGAGTTGTTTTACTTTTACTGACAGTATCGAAATAATAAAGATTTTTATTTTGTTCATGTTCGTATGTGAAGAGGTATCCGTTGGCGAATTGTGTATATTCATTCCAATTTCCAATCATTTCAGAAAGAGAGAGATCTATTTGACCGGTTGAGTCTATTGGATTTACTCTTCTACTAAGAACATCAGCCAGTTCAGAATTTATCATCCGGATCGAGCCTTTTGTAAGCCAGATAACTTTTTGACCTTCAGGAACATTGACCAAAGTGGGTTCATTGCTCTGTATTTTACCGTTAATAAAGCGATTATAATAGAGTTTTTCGTGATAAATATAGTAGAAGTCAAAACCGTTTTTTGTTTTAAGTTTGAACTGGTTTTTACTGTCGATTGCTTTTATGGCAGTGAGGATAACGGGTTTTTCATTAACAAGTTTTCCAGATGTATCGATCAGGAATTGCTGAACATCTTCAATGTATTGTTGGCCGAATAATACTAAAACAGATCCATCCTCGTTTTTATTGAGGATCAAGCCTGGAAGTGAGTATGAGATAGAGCAGAGGGTGATGGGCTTGGAGGCATTAAAGGAAGCATCGATAAAGGAGTACTTCAGGTCGGTTTGTTCTCCTTTCTTTTCAGTCCAGAAATAACAGTAACCCGAGGCAATTTCGATGATTTCCTGGCGGATAACAGAGGATTCGATTAAACGGGAAACAATGGTATTTTCCGGATAGAGCAGGCCTCTTTTGCCGGCATAGTTAGTCTCAATACATTTCGACAGAGGCGAGTACCAAACCATGAGTAATTGATCATCAGAACCCGGGAGTAATTCCAGATTTGTATAAATACTTGTTGAATAGGTAGAATTAGATGTGGAAAAGAGGGATTCGTTCTTAACATTTATTACTTGTACTAAAATTCCTTCTGGATCATTTATGGCATAGGCATGTCTGCCATTTGCCATTTTTAAGATTTGGTAGCTGCTAAAAAACTCAGATCTGAAGATTTTAAAAGGTTTTTGTTTACCTACTCTGAGATTTTTATCGAGAACGATCTCAAATAAGTCTACCGGATTAGATTGATAATCTTGATATTTGTGGTAATTTTTTCTTTCTTTTGTTTCTTTCAGAAAATAGCTTACATAGAGGCTATTCTCATTTATGGGAGTCAGTTTAACTTCTTCTACTGTAGTATTCTCTAACAGATCTAGCTCTCGGGTAAGTTTGATACAATTGGTTAGTTTGAGAGTTGAATCCAGGACACAGATATCATCAGCTCCAGATTTTATAACAATATCACTCCCCAGAGGATAATGTGAGTATGATCCGATGTAATTAGGAGGTTCATTAATAATTGTGGTTTTTTGGAAATTTCCGGCAGTATCGTAGGAAGTTACATAGAAATAGTCGTTGCAAAGGTAAAAGAGGCGGATAGAATTTTTGCGTAAAGAAGCCTGAATACCGAAGTCTTCTGATGTTCTTAAATCGGCGTTTAATTTGGTTGAGCCAGTTTGTTTATGGTTTTTATCATAGAAAGTAATATCCAGGGGAATCTCATTTAAGCCTTTTCTTCTTTTTTGATGGGTTGATGAATAGTCAGTTGGTAAATACCACTCATAGAAGAAATCCTTAGAGTAAGCAGCATCAAGTTTATATTTGAATTCCAGACAAGAACCATCAGCCAGGAAGCGGAAGAACAGAGAGTGGGGATTATTAGTTTGGCCGATGAGACGTTTTTTCTTCCAAACGTTGGCACCGGTATGATCATATTTTTGCCAATAGACCCGGTATTCGGAGTTTTCCAGAGAGTACCAAATGAAGTTCAGCTGGTTTTCCTGATCCATAAAAATTTGGGGGGCTAAATCTTTAAACATATTATCAGAGACGATAGTTTCCTGAGGTTTAATTTGCTGATTGTTTTTATTGAATATCTTAAAAGCCAGATTTGAAGAATTAAAAGAGTTGAATTGATAGGTGATGAAGGTATTCCCGTTGTTGTAGAAACTTTGTTTGGACAGGTAATTGCCGGAATCGAGGTTTGTCAGAAGAACTTCCTGCACATTTAAGCCCGAAAGAAAGTTGCACAAAAGTAGTAGAGCAAATAATAAGTTTCTTTTCATATCAAAATCTCCTTGGTCATTGTACTATTGTGAGAAGGAATTCAAAATTGATAGACCTTCACAAATAACAAGGAGATTTATATTACAATATAAAAATCTGTCAACTCCTAATTTTCTTTTTTAAAACAATAATAGGAGCACTGATTTTGTTTTCAAGGGCAGTCAAAGCTATAGGAAAGCAGTTCATGTTCCGGGATAAAACCGGCTTTCTTTAAAGTGAAGTAAGAAGCTGTATTATTGGCAGCACAACCGCAAATGGGTATATAATTTCTTTCTTTGCACAAAGAAACCAATCGGTTAATGATATAAGTCCCATAACCTTGTTTACGGAATGCCGGATTAACCAGCATGCCGATGTCACGGTACTTATAATCATAAGCAATGTGTAGAATTAACCCACAGCCCAAGAGGATTTTATCTTCATTTTCAAAGAGAATGATGCCTTTATGTTCGAGACAGTATCTGATTTCTGCATCATTTTCAAATAAATTATCATTAATTAGTATTAGGGCTGCAAAATCAGATAAATCAGCCAATCTTTCAGAGATCGAATTATCTATGGTATAGCATTGTTCAAGATATTTTCTGAAATGTATTCCGACAACATTAAACCTGGGAGAAATGAGATTGAGAGAGTTAAGCAGCTTATGATCAAAAGATTTACAATGGGCAGAGACAATTCTGAATCTTTTGATCACATCACTTAAAACTTCCTTATTTTGAAAAATATCATCAATGTCGGAATAGTATTCATGCAGGACACAATCCTTGATAATGAAATAACCGGTATTAAAATCATTGACTTTAAAACTGTAATAATCGCCTTTTCTCACGAAGAATTCCAGGTAAAGTTCCTGGAAGAAGGGTAAGGATTCCAAATATTTGCGTCGATTTAGCTCAATAATAGCGGTGTCTGTAGTTTGAGTAATTATCAGATTCTGCATTTACCATCCCTCTTTTTTTCTTTACTTCAAATCTTTAAAATTTTTACATTAACTAATTAAGAATCAATTTAAGTCAAAGGATATTTTGCATATTTTGTTTAACAAGTGATTTGTTTTGACAGAAGGATCTTATTTTTGATTTAGTTCTCAAAAAAGTGAAGGGGATCTTATGCGGGTTATTTGTTTATTTATAGGTTTTTTGGGTTTATTCTCTGTGATATTTGCTTTACCAGCAGAGTACGGAGTCAGGACGCTGGACGGGTATGAGTATCCAGGCAAGGTCAAATTTGTAAATTCACCTGTAAGGGGTTTTCATTTGGAATTGAATGAAACTGAAAAATTTTCCAGGGAAAGTATTTGGAGTTATTATAACGAAGATGGGTATTTTTTACGAATTAACAGAAATTCTGAAACTTCCGGATTTGCCAAACTAATTGATGACAGAAAACTAAAACTATACAGTTCAGAAACATTAACAGTAGATGGTTTCAGAGCCAAGCATTCTTTAAGCATTACAGACAGTGTGAAATATTTTAGTAAAGATTATGATATATTAACCCGGTTCAGAGTCAGCGAACTACAAATAGCATTATCTGACAATCCTGAGAGTATGAAGTATTTAAAAGAATATCAGAAACGGGAGAGGATTTCAATTATCGGATCCGTATTGGGAGTTGGATTAGTTGCAGTTGGATGTGTAAAAGGAATTCAGAAAAAGAATTATAATTATTTCTATTATTCGGGTGCAATTTATTTGGGTGTAAATTTACTTACACGAGGCAAGTATCAGTATATTTCCAAAGCAGTAGAGGCATATAATAAATAGTTGTTAGTTGTTAGTTGTTAGTGATGGGAGACAACTCAACCTCTGATCCTTCCCTTGCAAAGGGAAGGAGGCACTGAATCCAAGATCTTTGGTGAAGAGCCTGCCAGCCCCTTTATAATAATGACGCAAGCTGCAATTAGTTGTTAGTGATGGGAGACAACTCAACCGCGGCCCTTTGCATGCATGGAGATCGTAAACTTTGGGAGAAAGGCGTATAAATCCGTCTTAATCACAGAGCACAGATTAATGGATATCACAGATGTGAATGTGGATTGTGCGAAAACACGGACGAACATGGACCGGTGAAGAGATTTGAGTGTAATGTATATCCTGGGGTGTTCTATTATTCGAAAACCCCACCAGACTACTACTTTAACCCGAACTGTGCAGTAGAATCTTTACAATCTGGCTGAAGCTATATCAGTTGGCAGTGGGCAGTAGGCAGTGTGCAGGGGAGATTTTGAGAGAAAGAGATTTGAAGGATTTACAATCTCACTCACCATATATTTATTATATAACCTCGTTCGATTGCAAACCTTCACTCTTCACGATCTTCGACCCAGTTTGCAAACCTCTACTGCACAATCCGGGTTTAAGTTTGTATCATTTGACTAGGAGGAGACAAGAATACCAAGCTCCTCTAGTATGATATCTGTAAAATATGCTGGACGCTAGTCCCTACTTTACCAGGAGCATTTTGCGGGTGATGCTATTAGTCGGGGTACTCAGTTTATAGAAATAGATTCCGCTGGAGACATGTTTCTGGTTGGAGTTCGTTCCTTTCCAGGTAATATTATGTTTCCCGGAGGCAAGTTGTTCATCGAGGAGGGTTGTAACTTTTTGCCCTTTAATATTGTAGATCTCCAGTTTGACCTTATTTTCAACCGGTAGTGAGAAAGAGATAGTTGTTTCCGGGTTAAATGGATTGGGGTAGTTCTGAGACAAAGTCAGAGGTTGGGAAGGAGATATTGTCAGATCCTGAACGGGAAGTTGGGTGATATTTACTTTTTGGACAAGGAATGTATTATAGCGATCTAAGGGGGTTCTACTACCCTTTTTCCAAACTAAATAAGTATTTTGTTCATCAATGGGTAACAAAAGAGGCCTATAATTATAATGGTAGTAATCACATTTTCCCAAATTTATTAAATTACTGAGATCATTATTATTGTTGATGAATCTGGTTAGATAGAGAGATGCCTGATAGCTATCGATGCCCCTGACATAAGTGATTACAAGGGAATTTCCGAATTTTTTTGCTGTAAATATATGCACACTATCGGAAATTGTTAATCCGCCATCAGGAAACACAGTAGCTAAACTATCATCTACAAGAGTATATTTCTGCAGTTTAAGCACATTTTGCTCGTTGGAATAATCCAGATAAAGTACATTGAAAACATTGTTTTCGAAGGCAACAAATGGATTAACCGGATAATCAGGATAATAATCCATGAGATATCCTGCTACGGGAAAAACCATGGAATTATCAGATTTGTTTATTATTTGAATTCTATATTCCGGTATGCCATTGTTTCTGCTTAGCCAACTGAAAATTAGATTCTGAGATGTTTCTCTAAGATCAGAAAAGTAATCATCAGGAGTATAAAGAGATGTAGCAATTAGGAGACCCTGATTTGGGAACAAGGGATTAAAAGTAAGATCATCAGTTAGGTTCTGCAAATAGAATTTAAACAAATTATCTGAAGCAGAATATTCACTATACAGCAGATATTCTCCCTGAATTTTAATAAGCGATTGTCCATTACTCAGATTAGTAACATTGTTTTCAAAGGTAGTTTCATTGACCAGTCTATGCACAAAAGTATCAGTTGTTGAGGGATTAGAATAAAAAGACCATATACAATCAGGTCTGTTTACGAATTGAGAATATCTGTTCATATTATAGTAGGTAAAAGTACTATCTCCGAAAGCACTGATATGGTAACCATTGTAATCCGGAGTCCAATAGTGAAAGATGAAATTATGAGCCGGTGTTTCATGAATTCTTAAATTAGCAGCAATGTTTGCCGGATAAACATCAAAAGCGATTGTTTTCCCGGTTGGAGAGAATAAGTTTATACCTTCGGAATTCAACTTGTGCATTTTCACAAAAGTTCCCAGTGGCGTAAGATTAAGAACTGACCAATCAACTTGTTGAAAAAGATTCAGACTGTTTTCATCAGCAAAAAAATTTGAATTGAACCCCGAACCTTGCTCTTCGTTAAGTTGGTTGAGAACATCATGATTATAGCCTGACTCAATAATGCTTCTTTTTTGTAAGTTGTAACCTTGGTAGTTAAATACATACTGTGTTAGATCAGAGTTCACAGAATAGGGAGTCTGTTGGCGTTTAAAAATAATAAAAGTGTCATTTAGAAAACAAAAGTAAGATTGACTTGGAACATTTACAAATGGAGGAATGATGCCCAGGCTAATACCTTGCTCAAATTGAAAAGTATTATCAGGGTTTAGGATTTGGAGTTTTGTGATTTGATTATTTGAGGCATCCTGATAAATAATATTTAGTTTTCCATTAGGGCTCATGCCCGCATATGCGTTAATCGCAGAAGGAAGAATAACCTGGCTCGATATGGGTTCTCCTGTAAAACCATATTTCCTGATATTTATCTGATTATCAGGTGTGCTATTTTGTTGAAGAATGTAAAATTCGTATTCATTGGTGAAAACCATATCACCGAAAGCGTAATTGGAAATAGTCCAGGTAAGTTCTCCTAATGCGGAATATTTGACTATTGTTGAAAAGGAGCTTATTAAAAAGGAATTGTCAGGATAAATATGGATAATTTGATCGTATTGATAACTGGGCATTGTACTATTAAAAAGGATATCACCGGAATCTGAGTATCTTCTGTAAACAAAATCTGTTTCGTTTTGGGTTGGAGCACCTGAGAAAATGTAGAAACCATCAGGATATGCTTTAGTAATCACTGCCGGATAACCCGGTGTATTATTCAATTGATCCTGCCAAAGTATAGTACCATTGTTACTTACTTTTAAAAGGAGAACCTCAATTTCATGATTTAAGTAGATATAAGCCCCACCGTTGTTATCAGCAGCAATTCTGTCGTAAGCATTATCAAATGTACCACCATCAGGGTCATTGCAGGTGAAAGTATCAGAAAGATAAACTCCGTTTTCACCCCAAAGGAGTTGTCCGGATTGAGTTATTTTTTGGGCTTTCATCCTGGTGTTTGGAAAAGGATTGAGTTCGAGCCAGGTGATGATTAAACAGTTGTCTGAGGTAGTGATAACATTCGCACAGGTTTGATAAATGTTTTGATCAGGATTAGAATCTGGTATGATTTGCCAAAGAGAGTCACCTTCACTGTTATTTGCCTGAAGATAAACTCTGCTGGTGGAAATATCGGCTTGTGTCCAAACATGGTAGATGTTTTCAGAAATATTTACGGAGGATTTCCTCCAACTAACAGGTTTATATTCCATCAGTTTTGCCGGTTGTGGCCATTGCAGTTGAGCTAAAAGTGGGAGGAAAAAACATGCTGATAAAGCAATAAACAATATGATCTTTTTCATTATTTCTCCAAGAATCAGGGAATGATTTACTATAAATAAATATTGACTCTGGTTGTCAAAGGGAAATTGGGAGGGGGGAAGATCAGAGGGCAGAAGGCAGTAGGCAGGGGGCAGCAGAGAAAGAGAAAGACCTGAGACGAGAGAATAGATAATCCATCCCAGGGAAAAGTGTCAGGTGACAGTGGGAGAGGCGAATTATTGTAGAGACAGGGCATGCCCTGTCTCTATGACTATAGGTTGTTTCCCATAAGATATGCTCTGTCGATCACATCTTTTTTTGCATCCACTGCATCAGGCTCACGGTTTTGAGAAGTAATTAAACTGTCTTTTGTCTGCAAACCCAAAAATGCAAGTGCTCCAGAGGTAAAATCCAGATAGACTTTATTCATGTTAAGCTCATCACTTCCGGATGTAACAAAAAATGTTATCTCGGGATGTTTTTCCAGTCTGGAACTGAAATCATTATTGCAGAGAGCAAGAAAGCGGTCGATTACCTGTTTTAATTGTCCCGGCATTTGAGCCATATAAATGGGGAAAGCAATAGCTATGTGATCGGCTTTATACATCTCGCCGTAAATGATCTGCATATCATCTGCATGAATGCATTTACCTGCTTCAAAGCATGCTCCGCAGCCTCTGCAACCATGAATATTCATATCTTCCACTCTGTACGAGACAACTTCATGTCCCTTGTCTTTTGCTCCTGTGCTGAAATACCAAAGCAGTCGGTCAGAGTTGCCATTTTCTCGTGGACTGCCTGAAATAGTTAAGATTCTCATTTACTCCTCCTCAAATTCAATAATCTTAGGAATTAATCTATAATTGAGGGAGTGAAGTGTCAATTAAATTAACTCAATATTCTTTGAAGAAGGGATTTGACACTTTTCTTTCTTTATAATACAGGTTCTGTAGTAAAATAAAGGAAGTGATTAATTGGATCTGACTAAAGGCTCTGTTCCGCAGTTATTTGTAAAATACCTGATACCATCTATTTCATCGATGATCGGGCTATCTTTGTACATTTTGGCAGATGTAATTTTCATAGGGCAGGGAGTCGGAGTAGATGGTTTGACGGCGATGAATATTCTATTGCCGATCTTTACGATGTTTCTTAGTTTGGGCAGTTTATTGAGTATGGGCGGGTCAACAGCTTTTTCAGTTTCATTGGGTCAAAAGGATGTACGACAGGCACAGGAAATATATAGTTTGACTCTTTATTGCGGGGCTATAGCAGGGATTATTTTTACATTGATCGGACTATTCTATATCGATGAATTGTGTCTGTTTCTGGGAGCTTCGGCCAATGTGTTTAAACTAGTTAAAGATTATAGTGTTATTTTGATTGCATTTAGTGCTGTATTTATGCTCAATTCTATTTTGACAGGTTTTGTTAGGAATGATCATGCACCGAAACTGGTGATGATTGCAGGTTTGGTCAGTAATTTTCTCAACATAATATTATGTGCAATATTCATTTTCATATTTCATTGGGGAATGGTAGGAGCTGTTTTAGCAACAGTTATCAGTCCTGTTATTTCAATGCTGATCTTAGCTCTGCACTTTAAGAAGGAAGCCAACAGATTGAAAATTGTGATTCCGCATGAAATAGGGGTGAAACTTAAGAGAATAGTCAATAATGGATTTCCCAGTTTTTTG